>CALJDF010000037.1 GCA_938023835.1 uncultured Alphaproteobacteria bacterium | reverse complement strand
CGTCACCGCGCAAGGCCGCGACTACGCCAAGACGCTTGATAAGCGTCAACTCGTGGATCAGATGGGCACGCAGTTCTTCAATGCCTGGACCAGCTTGCGCGACGGCTATTTGTTCTGGCCCGCTACCGCCAAAGATGCCGCGCATCGTCGGCCAACGGGCCTGCCGCCGCTCGACCGGCTCCACAGCCATGTCGTGGAAATCTTGAAGGGCTTTCGTACCAGCCATCACGCCTACATCGCGGCCGTGACGTACCCTTCGCCGGATCGGCTACCGCTCATCGCCGCACCGACCCTGGCGTGTTGCGCGCGCAACGATGTGCCCTATCCCAACCTCGATCGCGTGGCGAAACTCGTGCCCAACTGCACCAAGATGGACCACCCGCACGACAACCCCGAGACGCTCGCGACCGACGCCGAAACCGTCGCGCTTGCCAAGATGTTTGCCGACTGGCTCGACGCCTAGCGGACCTAGTAGATCGAAATCCCAGCGATGTAGGGATGCACCCAACCGAGGATCGCGTACAGCACGACGCCGATGATCACGGGCACGAGGTCGCGCGCCACCGGCACCGGATCGGGTTTCACCCAAGCCCCATCGCGCCGATAGATGGTCACCATCGAGAGGATCGCCCACACGGCCATCACCGCGAACAAGATGACCGATAGCGAATCGCCGTTCGCCAATAGATGCCCCACAGCCCACAACGGCCGTTAGTTGCCGATGCCGTATGTAACGTTTGATATTGGTTGGCAGCCACCCGGACACGAACAGGATCAGGATCAGTCCCACCAGCATCGTCGCCATGTTGACGATCCGGCCCCACTCGGGTTCGACATAAACGAAACTCGGGTCCGCCGCGCGCCAGCCGAAAATGATCAGCAGGAGCGAGCCCACAATCGTCAGAGCGAACAAGCCTTTGTAAGGCCCTTCGCCGATCGACATCAGGCGGCCGCGCACGCCGGCGCCACGCTCGGCATCAAATGCGCCCCGCACCACAACGCCAAACCCAAGATAAACATCGTCATCGCGCATCCTCCTGCTCGTGTATCAGGGCGCCATCCTGCCCCGCCGCACCGCCCACGCCAATGTTCTTCCTCGCTAACGTGGACCCCTAGGCGCTAGGCAAGGTGGGCAGCGGCGAAGTCGGGCCAAGCCGGGTGGGCGCGCACAATGCGTTCAAACCAAGTGAGAAACGGCACGTCCGATGCCGCGCGATAGAACCGCACGGTATGACTGTAGCGGCCCGGCACGGCCCACAGGTCGTGGTCGTAAAGATGACCGCGGCCCCATTTCGACCGCATGCGCGATGCGTTCAACCCACGCGCGGCATGGACCGGCTTGCCGGGGTCGCCATACAGCACCAGGTCGCCGGCATCGAGTTCATGGTGGCAAATCGGGATCAAGGCTCCCGCCCGCACCAGTGTGCCGGCCAAGGCGCTGCTTGCGAAGAATCGATTTTCGCCGGCGCGATGTTCGGCCGCCGCGACGCGCACATACCCGGCTTGATCCCACAGTTCGAAGGCAAAGGCGAAGCAATTGAATCCGGGTCGGTGATCAACCGGATGGGATTCGATCATGTGGGGGTAGGGCGCTGCCAATTGGGCAATACGCGGCACGTGGTCTTTTAGGAGCACCCGGTCGGTGGTAATCGCGTCGAGCGCCGAACGGAGTGCGGCGTCGGCCGGTCTCACGCGACGTCGCGGCGCATCGCGCTCACTCGATGACGATACGTGGCGCGGTCACCGCGTCTTCGGCGAGGGCGCGTTCGACCTTCTCTCCAAGGCGTCCGGCGATCTTTTGATAGGCCTTGGCATACTCGCCGTCGGGTTCGGCCATCACGATCGGCGTGCCCGCATCGGCGTGTTCGCGAATCGACAAATGAAGCGGGATCTCGCCAAGGAAATCGGTTTCCATGTCGCCCGCGGTCTCCTGCGCGCCGCCATGACCGAATATTTCGGCACGATGGCCACAACTCGGGCACAGGAAATAGCTCATGTTCTCGATGACGCCGAAGACCGGCACATCGACTTTGCGAAACATGTTGAGCCCTTTGCGCACATCCAGCAGCGCGACGTCTTGGGGCGTGGAGACGACGACCGCGCCGGTGATCGGCACATGTTGCGCCATCGTCAATTGCGCATCGCCGGTGCCGGGCGGTAGGTCGACCAGCAAGATATCCAGCTCGCCCCACACCACTTCATAAAGCAATTGCTGGATCGCGCTCATCACCATCGGCCCGCGCCAAATCATCGGCGTGTCCTCGGGCACCAAGAACCCGATCGACATGCACTTCACGCCGAAGGCCTCTTTCGGCAGCACCTTTTGGCCGTCGGGCGTGGCGTCGGGGCGGCCCGACAAGCCCATCATCTTCGGCACGCTCGGCCCATAGATGTCGGCGTCCATCAGGCCCACCCGCAGGCCCGAGCGGGCAAAGGCCATGGCGAGGTTGACCGCGGTCGTGGATTTGCCCACGCCGCCCTTGCCCGACGCGACCGCGAGGATCGCGCGCACCCCGGGAATGGTCTTCTTTTGCTGCTGGCCCGTGTCTTCCTGGCCCTGCATGCCCCCTTTGCCGCCTTCCATGCCGCCCTTGGCGCCACCTTTCTGCGGCGTCGGGGCTTCTTGATGGGCGGTAAGCACGGCCGTTACCGACAGGACACCCGGCATGTCGAACACCGCGTCCTCGCATTGCTTGCGCAGCGGCTCGAAATGAGCGGCGCGCTCCGGGTCGACCTCCACGGTGAAGGCAATATGCCCGTTGCGGACTTGCAGCCCCTGAATCAGGCCCCGACTAACGACATCCTGTGGGTCGTCCGGTCCTCGGACGCCGCGCAATACTTCGATAATCGCCTGTTCGTTGACGTCCGACATCCTTGAACCCACCGTGGAAAAACACATATGAGGCAGGCGTCACGCGTGTGTGACGCCCATAAGCCGTGCTTAGTTTGCAGCCGAGCCTATTGGTGTCATATAACCCCCTGGACGGTAAATACAAATGCACGCACCGTTCACCCGGAAATAAACGAAGGAATTTCGATGCCTTGGAATAATCAGGGAGGCGGCTGGCAAGGTGGCGGACGAGGCCCCTGGGGCCAGAGTGGCGGCGGTCCCTCCGGACGCCAACCCCAATCGCCGGACCTCGAAGACCTTCTGCGCCGCGGCCAAGATCGTTTCCGCCGGTTCATGCCGGGCGGAACACGCAGTCCGCGCGCGATCATCATTGCCATCCTAGCAATCCTGGTTATCTGGTTGCTGACCGGCTTCTACCGGGTCGCACCGGACGAACAGGGTGTCGTGTTGCGCTTCGGCGAGTGGGTGAACACCACTGCGCCAGGCTTGCACTATCACCTTCCAAGCCCGATTGAGTCGGTCGAGACGCCCCAGGTCACCCGCGTTCAGCGGGTTGAGGTAGGGTTTCGTACCGGCGAAGGCCGCCGCAGCAACCTCGGCGACCTGCCTGAAGAAAGCCTGATGCTGACGGGCGATGAGAACATCGTCGACATCGATCTCACGGTTTTCTGGGTCATCAACGACGCGGGCCGCTTCCTCTTCAACATCGAGGATCCTGCGGGCACGGTGAAGAACGCTGCCGAAAGTGCGGTGCGTGAAACCATCGGCCAGTCGGACTTCCAGTTCGCCGTCGCCGAAGGCCGTGCGTCGATCGAGCAACAGACGCGTGACAAAATCCAAGAGATCGTCGATTCGTACGAAGCGGGGATCAGCATCAACGAAGTCAAACTTCAAAAGGTTGATCCACCCGGTGCGGTGATCGATGCGTTCCGCGACGTTCAGCGTGCCCGGGCCGACTTGGAAACCCAACGCAACGAAGCTGAAACCTACGCCAACGACATCTTGCCGCGTGCGCGTGGTGAGGCGGTCCGGCTCATCCAAGAAGCCGAAGCGTATCGCGAAGAGGTCGTGCAAACGGCCGAAGGTGATGCGGCGCGTTTCTTGTCGATTTACGGCGAGTACAAGAACGCCAAAGAGATCACGGCCCGACGCATGTATCTCGAGACGATGGAACTCGTGCTCAGTCGCATGACCAAAGTCATCATCGACTCCGAAGGCGGGCAGGGAAGCGGCGTTGTGCCCTACCTCCCCCTCAACGAACTGACCCGGCCTTCTAGCAACACAGGAGGCACCCAATGAGGCGTAGCTCGCTCATCGTCCTCGGCATCGTCGCGCTCGTTATCGTGATCGGCGCGGCATCTTCGCTGTTTAGCGTTCATCAGGCTCAGCAGGTGATCGTCCTGCAATTCGGTGACCCCAAGCGGGTCATCAATGAACCCGGTCTGAACATCAAGATTCCGTTCGTTCAGAACGTCGAGTCGCTCGACAAACGAATCCTGAACTACGACGGACCGGCCGAAGAGATCATCGCGGCCGACCAGAAGCGGTTGGTCGTGGATACCTTCACCCGGTATCGCATCGTCGATCCGTTGAAGTTTTTCATCTCGGTGCAAACCCAAGCCGTTGCAGAAACGCGCCTCGGCCCGATCGTCAACTCGAGCCTGCGCCGCGTTTTGGGCGAGGTGCCCTTGTCTTCGGTGCTTACCGAGGAGCGGCCGGCTCTGATGGCTGAAATCACGCGGCTCGTCGGTCAGCAAACCGAGAACCTCGGCATTGAAGTGGTCGATGTGCGGATTAAGCGCGCCGACTTGCCTTCGGAAAACAGCCAAGCGATTTTCCGGCGGATGCAGCGCGAACGTGAGCGTGAAGCAGCTGAGTTCCGTGCCCAGGGTGCCGAGCAAGCCCAACGTATCCGCGCCATTGCGGATCGTGAGCGGGTCGTCATTCTGGCGCAATCCCAGCGGGATGCTCAGATCCTCCGCGGTGAGGGCGACGCCAAACGGAACAAGATCTTCGCCGATGCCTTTGGCCAGGATCCTGCGTTCTTCTCGTTCTATCGCTCCATGCTCGCCTACCAGAACACCTTGGCAAGCGATGACACGTCGATGGTTCTGTCACCGAAGAGCGAATTCTTCCGCTACTTCCAGGACTTCGAGAGCTCCCTGTTCCCGAACGGGGTGCCGCAATAGGGCGGCGCCTGGTTAGGCACGTCGCGCACGAGAGATAAAAAAGCGGTGATATTCCGCACCGGGAGCGAACGATGGATGACCTCTTTGTTGGTATCGGCATCGCGCTCGTTCTCGAGGGCGCGCTTTACACCCTGATGCCGGACGGCATGAAACGGCTGATGGCCGCCGCAATCCAGCAAAATAGCGGGGCATTGCGGGCGGTTGGCTTGGTGCTGGCGATCCTCGGCCTCGGCATCGTCGCGTTGGTCCGTGCCTAAAGACCCAAAATGACTCTCTTGTCGGTGCTGCGGGGCATCATATATTGGGTGCCGTATAAGCGCCGGATTTTGGGCGCATCGTCCGTGTTCTTAAGGGGCGAGACCTGACCGACGATGTCAGGCCCAACCGCTAGAGGGAGTTACACATGCTGAAACCTGATCGAATCCGATCCTCGGTCGCGGCGGTTCCTGCAGACCGCGCGCAGGATAGAGCCAAAACTGGACTCTGGATTCTAGGTATTGTCACCGCAATGGTCGCCATGTTGCTGGCGACGGGCGCGCCCGCGGCGGAGCGCCCCTTGAGTTTTGCTGATCTCGCGGCACGGCTAAAACCGGCAGTGGTCAATGTTTCTACGTCGCAGTCGGTCGCACCGGGCGCGCGGACGCAACGGCCGCAGGCGCCACCGGGATCGCCGTTCGAGGATTTCTTCAAGGACTTTTTCGACCAAGAGGGGCGTGAAGGCGGACAAGCGCCACGCCGGCGGGCTCAGTCGCTCGGGTCCGGGTTCATCATCGACAAGTCCGGCATCGTGGTGACCAACTACCACGTCATCGCCGAAGCCGACGAGATCACCGTCATCCTGGATGACAACACCTCATATCCCGCCGAAATCATCGGTCGCGACCAAAAGACCGACCTTGCCGTGTTGCGGGTGAACGGCGAGGAAGACCTCCCGGCCGTGCCATGGGGTGACTCCGAAGCCTCGCGCGTCGGCGATTGGGTGCTGGCGATTGGGAACCCGTTTGGTCTCGGAGGGTCGGTGACGGCGGGAATCATTTCGGCCCGCGGCCGCAACATCAATGCAGGCCCGTACGATAATTTCATCCAGACCGATGCTTCTATCAATCGTGGCAACTCCGGTGGCCCGATGTTCAACCTCGACGGCGAGGTCGTCGGCATCAATACAGCGATCTTTTCCCCGTCCGGGGGGTCGGTCGGAATCGGCTTTGCCATTCCCGCAAACCTCGCCAAGCGCGTCGTCACGCAACTCATCGATTTTGGACGCACGAAGCGGGGGTGGCTTGGCGTGCAGATTCAAACGGTGAACGACGAGATTGCCGTAAGCCTGGGGCTCGACAAACCGCGCGGGGCGCTCGTCTCAAAGGTCAACGAAGAAGGGCCGGCCGATACCGGCGGCATTCTTGCCGGCGATGTCATTCTTGAATTTGCCGGTCGCGAGGTGTCGGAGATGCGGGCGTTGCCGCGCATCGTCGCCGACACCGAAATCGGCGAAACCGTGAACGTTGTCGTCTGGCGTAAAGGCGGCGAGAAAAAACTCCGCGTGAAGGTCGGAGAACTGGAAGAAGTCCAAGAGGCTGCCTTCACCCCAGGCGGTCCCACACCGGGTCGCAGCGAAGTCCTTGGGATGACGCTTTCGCCACTCACCCCGGACACGCGCAGCGAGTTTCAACTCGGCGACGACTCAAAGGGCGTCGTCGTCACCGGCGTTGGTGGCGACAGCACGGCCGCAGAGCGCGGCATTCGACCGGGCGACCTCATTGTCGAGGTCAATCAAGAGCCCGTCACCTCGCCCCAGGAAGTCTCTGAAAAGATCCAGGAAGTTCAGGAATCAGGCCGAAAATCGGTCTTGCTTCTTGTCGAACGCGCCGGTGATCTGCGATTTGTCGCGGTGCGTCTCGACCAGGGATAGGCCGCGCCTATCATGAACCGACGAGGCGCTCCGGCGCCTCGTCGCGTTTCAGGCTGGCGTCACGAACTCGTCGCGACGGTACCCCTGAAGAAACAACAAGGCCGTCAGGTCGTTGTGTGTGATCTGCACGTCCGCTTGGGCGGCGACGGCGGGCTTGGCATGGAACGCGACGCCCAACCCGGCGGCCTCGATCATCGCCAAGTCGTTGGCGCCGTCACCCACCGCCATCGTTTCAGCCAAGGTTAGTCC
>CALJDF010000036.1 GCA_938023835.1 uncultured Alphaproteobacteria bacterium | reverse complement strand
TCGGGCGGTGCGGTGGGCGGGTCGGATTCGCCGAACCCCGGCATATCGGGTGCTACCGCAACACGGTCGGTGCCCATGGCCGCCAAGATCGCCTCATAGATGCGGCCCGAATTCGGGCTCATGTGCAGACACACCAACGGCACCTTCGAGGCTGCATCTGGTTGTACCGCGCGGTAATGCAATTGCCCGTTCGGCGTCTCAAGGAAGGTACGGCGCACCGGTCGCTGGGTCGGTGGCGGTGCGGCGGGGATTGGGCGCGGTGCGGTCGGCCCGATATTCTCGGCCGGACCATCTAGGAAATTGCGCACCACGCCCGCCACCTCTTCGGTGTGCACGTCCAACATACCGTGCGAATAGTCCGGCAGCTCGTGGATGTGGCCGTTCTGCAAGTAGTCCGCCGCGCGCAACGTCGGCACCCGCAAGTCGTCGTTCGGGCACAACACGAGCACCGGCTGTTTGACCTGCGGCAAGTGATCGGCGTGTTGCAACCGGAACGCCGCGTGGTGCCCCCACCACGCTTTGTCGCCGCCGCGCAGCGCTTCGGTCACCTCGCGATGCACGAAGATCGTCGGCGCGTCTTTGTCCTTCCAGCGAAAGTGCCCATCCCATTTGCGCTTTAGATGGCTGCCGTCTTCGGTGGTTTCGTCCGATGCCGGCGTGCCCATCGTCTTGTATTGAACCTCGAGGTCTTCATCGGTGTAGGTCGGCGCCGACACCAGAATGATCCGCCTAACCTGCTCGGGTCGCTGCTGTGCGATCTCGACGCAGGTGCGCGAGCCCGTGTGGTAGCCCATGACGTCGACCTGATCGAACCCCAGGTGGTCGATGAGCTCGCCCATCGCCGCGGCATAATCGGCGATCTCCGGTGGCGAGGGCGGCGGATCGGATTCTCCGAAGCCCGGCGTATCGGGCGCCACCGCAATGCGGTCCTTGCCCATCTCGGCCAGCCATAGCGCATAAACGCGCCCCGAATTCGGGCTCAGATGGAAACACACCAGCGGTGTCTTGTCGGACGCCTGCGCAGGCTCGGCGATGCGGTAGTGCAACTGGCCGAACCGGCCATCGGCATAGGCGCGCCGCACGCCCGGCGGCGTGCGCCAGAAACGCATCTGCGCGTCGATCTCTTTATCGGACATGGTGTCCTCCCCTTGCACCCATTTGGCCCGACCGGCGACCGGTCGCGCAAGCGCCAACGCGGGAACCCGTGCATTCTCTGGGGATAAGTCTGTTTTGCGTCCCGTAACGAACCGACGCGTCGGGGCTGGGCTAGGTGCCCGCGGGCGCGGCGAGGTCTTCTTTGGGAAACATCAGCCCGGCCGCCTCGAAGCCCCCGTCGACATTCAGGACATGCCCCGTTGTGTAAGACGCATCGTCGCTCGCCAGGAACAGGGCCGCCGCCCCGATCGCTTCGGGCGTTCCATAACTGCGCATCGGGATGCGGCTCAGGTAATTTTCCACCGTGCCGGAACTATGGTCGGTGATCGCGGTTTGAATCGGGCCGGGCGCGATCGCGTTGACGCGGATATTCTTGTCCGCAAACTCGACCGCCATGATTTTCGTCAGCTGGATAATGCCGGCCTTCGACACACCGTAGGCGCTACGCCCGGTTGCCCCGCGTTGACCCGAGATCGATGCGATATTGATGATGGCGCCGCCACCGACTTCTTCCATCATCGGCACCGCCGCTTTGGTGCATAAGAAAGTACCGGTCAGATTGGTGCGCAGCACCTTTTCCCATTCGTCGAGCGATTGCTCCATCAACAACCGGTTGGGGGCGATGCCGGCGTTGTTGACCAGAATGTCGAGCCGCCCGAACTTCTTTTGCGTATTGGCAAACGCCTTGCTGACCGACTCGGGATTGCCGACATCGGCCACCACGGCCAAGGCCTCGGCGCCGTCGGCACGGAGTTCTTCGGCCGTTTGTTCCGCCAACTCGCCCAACAGATCGGCGACGACAAGCGCGGCACCTTCCCGCGCCATTGCGACGGCTGCTGCCCTGCCCAATCCTTGCGCCCCGCCGGTGACCAACGCGGTTTTTCCTGACAGTTTCATGCAGGCACCTCAGATTGCTCCACGCAACTACTTACATTAACTTCCACAACCAATCGGCAGACACTACCCCAAAGTAGTCGGGGACGGGAAAAGCTAGCGCACGGGGGTTCGGCAATGGACTGGACGACATTCTTCATTTTTCTCCACGTCCTCTTGATGGCGTTTTGGTTGGGCGCTGATATGGGCACTTACTACTCAGCCCAGCTCATCCTCAATCGCGAATATACGCCGCCGCAACGCGCCGTACTCGCGCGCGTGCTCCAAGGCGTCGACATCTTCCCGCGTCTTGCCATGACGTTGATTATCCCGACCGGGATGACGATTGCCTACAACAAGGGTTGGGCGCCGATCGGCGTGCCGTGGCTCATCGTGATTTGGGCGGTCGGCGTCGTCTGGGCGTGGGTCGTTTGGAACTCGCACCGACCCACGGCACCTGAGTGGGGCAAGAAACTGCACGGCATCGAAAACGTCTGGAATTATGTGCTGCTTGCCTTGGTGATCATTGCGCTCATCGTGTCGCTCAGCGCCGGCGAGTTGTTCCCCGACAATTGGTTGCGACTCAAAATCGCGCTCTACGGCGTCACGGTGATCATCCTCATCGTCATCAACTTCATGTTCAAACCCTTCGGCCCAGCCTTTGCGCGCCTGATCACCGAAGGGTCGACGCCCGAGGTCGAGGACACCATCACGAGTTTGCTTAATCGCGGTAAGCCGTGGATTTGGACGATCTGGGGCATCGTGGTGGTCAACACCGCGCTCGGCCTGTTCAAGCCGATCTTCTAGCGATCAGAGATCGCCGATCGGCGCCACCAACGGGCCCAGCAAAGCCCAGGGCCGGCTGTCCACGACATCGGTTTTGAGCGTCACCGTTCGGTTGCCCGCGGTCGAGGGATCGGCAAGCGCCGTGGTCAGGCCGGGCCGTCCATCGGCAAGCGTCACGTTGGGGTAGTTGATATCGCCGTTAAAAGGCCGCGACCACTCGGTCCATAATGTGAAGTCCTTGTCGGGTGCCGCGATCATCCCGACGCCGCCCCCGGCGCGCGACCCGGCCACCACCGTCATGCGGTTCTCGGCCGCGCGCTCTGCCAAACCAAAATCGTTTTCCCAGGGTTCCAGCACCGCGGTCGGCACCGCCACCACCTCGACGTCCTGCAGCGTGGCCAGTCGGAAGGCTTCGGGGTAGATCGAATCACCGCCGGTGATCAGCGCCAGACGCCCCCATCCTAGATCGAGCGGCGTGATCGCATCGCCCAACGCGGTGGCCCAGGGGTGTCGCCCGCAAGCATGCAACTGCGGCTGGCGCAGCGCCACGCCGTCGCGGCCGATCGCCACACCGGTATGGCTGAACCCGCCCTCGGCCGCCTCGACAATGCTGGTGACGACAAGCGTGCCGCGTCCCTTCAGCGCCCCTTGCAGCGCCGCAATCGTCCTGTCCGCTTGGAACGCGACGGTGGTCGGTTGCGTGACCGCGCCGCTCGCATGATCGAACAACTCCGGCAGCACCACCAGACCGATGTCTTGATCGAGGTCGGCAAGCGCCGCGACCACCTCGTCCACCGCTGCGGGTCCATCGGCGGCGGGCTGATAGATCGCCACCTCAAGCGCATCGCTTTTCGCGGTGTAGGCGCGTGCCTGCGGCTCAGCCGCAATCGGTCCATAGAGTTCCGGGCGCCGGCTTTGAAACACGTTCGTTGCATCGGGCCGCAGCTTGAGGTCGGCCTCGGCAACGGCAATGTCCGCCACCACCACGGCCTCGCCCGACTCCGGCGCGCGCGCCAGCACCGTGCCGTCCGGTGCGACGATTTGGCTTTCGCCGGCGCCGTTCAAACGCTCGGCGTCGATCTTGAGTTTGGCGGCCACCCCTTCGGCCATCCCCGGCGGCACCAAGGGGCCAACCTTGTTGGCCGCCACCACGAACGCGCGATTTTCCGCCGCGCGCACCGGGATGTGCAGCGAGCCTTCGTCGTTGGCAAAGGAATTCAGCGTGTTGCACATGATCTGCGCGCCGCGGAGCGCCACACAACGCGGGGTTTCGTTCATCACCCCGTCCATGCACGAGAACATGCCGATCTTGCCGATGGCGGTGTCGCTGATCGGCCCCAATTCGGTGGCCCGCTCCAGCCAGTTGTTCTCGCCACCCATCAGGACCTGCTTGTCCGACTCGGCCAGCCGCGTGCCGTCCGGCCCGAACAGGATATTGGTGCTGGTGACCCCGTTGTTGCGCCGACGCACCGTGCAGTTGATGACGATGTAACAATTGTGCTCGCTCGCTTTGGCGGCAATGGCGGCGGTGAACGGCCCGTCCAACGGCACGGCCACGGCATAGCAGTGCTCGTTGTCGTCGTACCACGAACAATGATTGACGAATTCCGGCAGAACCATGAGCTGCGGCTTTTGTTCGGCCGCCTTGTCGATCATGCGCAGGCAGTTGGCGAGGTTTTCCTCGACATCGATGCCGGCACCCAACTGTACGGCCGCAACGCGCACGGTTTCAGTCATGTCTTTGTTCCTGAATTCATTCCGAAAAACCCTCGGGAAAAGGGTAGGGGGCGCCGCCCCCGAACGCCATCCAATCTTTGCGATTGTGTCGCTGGGGCCGGTGCCTAGAGTACGGGTGTTAATCGAGACGTGGGCCGCGGCGGACGCCAGGAGGGACGGAATCGTGGGCAGGAAGTTCATGCTAGAGGCCGCTGTGGCGGTAGTTGTCGTGGCGACATCCTCAGGCGCCGCTTGGGCGCAAAGCGAGGGCGACCGGATCAAAGCCCTCGAAGAGATGATCCAAAAGCAACAGGCGCAAATCGAGGCCCAGTAAAAAGTGCTCGAGGAAATGCGGGCCGCCCTGAAAACGGTGCAGGAAAGC
>CALJDF010000035.1 GCA_938023835.1 uncultured Alphaproteobacteria bacterium | reverse complement strand
GCTATAGGATCGCGCCATGATCTTTCGACGTAAACGACGACGCTTGTACACGGAGTTCTCAAGCGCCCATCCGCTTGAAGACGACGATATCGGTGAACTCAAGCTGCCCAAGTTTGTGGCCCAGCCGCCGGCGGTCTTCTTGGTGGCCGTGCTGGGCGGCGCCACGGTGGAACAATTCGTCTGGCCGCTGTCATTCGGGGTGCGCTGGGTAGGCGTGGGTCTCGGCTTCTTGATCTTTGTCGGTGGGGTGTCTCTGTCGATGATGGCGATGCAGGCTTTCCGCAAGGCCGCCAGTTCGCCCGATCCCAACCACATGCCCTCGGTGTTGGTCGAAACCGGCCCCTTTAAGCGGACCCGCAATCCGCTCTACCTCGGCACCTTGCTCATGTTGCTGGGTCTTGGGCTTGGTGCGAACCTCCCTTGGGTCGTGATTGCCTCGGTGCCCGCAATGTTGGTCATCCATTTCGGCGTCGTGGTGCGCGAAGAGGCTTATTTGGAGGATATATTCGGTGAGCGGTACCGGGATTATCGCCAACGCGTCCGGCGCTGGGTCTAAACACAAGCGACAGGAACACCGATGAAGCCCACCAATAGCGTTCTATCGTCCTTCGGGACTACGGTGTTTGAGGTCATGTCCCGCCTCGCGATCGCAAACGAGTCGGTCAACCTGGGCCAGGGGTTCCCGGACGGTAACGGGCCCGACGACGTCCGTGCCATTGCGCATGACGCCCTCGACAACAGCTCCAACCAATACCCGCCCATGATGGGTGTGCCGGAACTTCGCCAAGCGGTCGCCGTGCACGACAAACGGTTCTACGGCATCGATGCTGATTGGCAGCGCGAGACGATCGTCGCCTCGGGCGCGACCGAAGTTCTCGCGGCGGCTCTTTTCGGGCTGTTGGACCGCGGCGACGAAATCATCATGTTCGAGCCGTTATACGATTCGTACATCCCGATCGCGCGGCTCGCCGGTGCGACTGTCAAACTGGTGCGCCTCCAACCACCCGATTGGCGCGTGCCCCTAGACGACCTGGCGGCAGCTTTTGGGCCCAAGACAAAAGCAATCCTGATCAACTCGCCCCTAAACCCGGCTGGCAAGGTCTTCACTCGTGCCGAACTCGAGACCGTGGCGGCCCTGGTGCGAGAACACGATTGCTATGCGATCTGCGACGAAGTCTACGAACATATCGTTTTTGACGACACGCCCCACATCCCGCTGATGACTCTGCCGGGGATGCGCGATCGCTGCATTCGCATCGGTTCATCCGGCAAGACCTTCTCGCTAACAGGATGGAAAGTCGGCTACGGCACAGCCTCGCCGGAGGTTATGGCGCCCGTCGCCAAAGCCCACCAGTTTCTGACTTTCACGACGCCGCCGAACCTGCAACACGCCGTGGCCTACGGTCTCAACAAAGACGATGCCTACTTCGCGACTCTAAGTGGGGATATGCAGGCCAGTCGCGATCGCCTCGCCAAAGGGCTCACGGAAATAGGCTTCGCTGTCGCGCCGTGCAAGGGCACCTATTTCTTGAACGCCGATTTTCGGCCGCTCGGCTTCAACGGGACCGACGAAGAGTTCTGCCGTCACATCACCGTTGAAGCGGGGGTCACCGGTGTTCCGGTCAGCGCCTTTTACATGGGCGGAGACGGCCCCACGCATTTCGCGCGGTTCTGCTTTTGCAAAGAGGACGCGACGTTGGACGAGGCGTTGCGACGCCTGAAAGCACATTTCGGTTAGGACGTCACGAGTTCCACCAAGCTGAGTTCGACGAAATCAAACGCCGTGTACGGATCGGACGGCGCGAGGAAGACAACGTTGACGAAGCCGTGCCAGTCGTCGTCGGCATTGGCCGTAAACACCTCGTCGAAAGCAAAGACGGCGGTACGCGCCTGGATCAGGCCATCAAGCGGGCCCTGGTTGGAGATCTGCAGCGTTCGGGTTTGGCCGTTGGCGAACCCGACGCCGACAAGCGCCGGGTCAATGTCGTAGTCGCCGAAGACAAGGTTGAAGAAAATCTGCACGCCTTCTGGGATCGTGTCGCGCGAAATGGTGAAGTCGAACACGAAGCGTGCATTGTTGGGCGGCTGCGGCCCGTCTTCGTCCGGCCAATTGGGATAGCGTGCGGAGGCCGACAACGACAAATCGGTCCAAACCGCCCCGTTGGTTCGCGAGCCGATCGAAAGACACCCGACGCAGACGCGGGCACGGTTGGTTGCCTCCTCGAAGCCTCGATTGTCGAAGTTGTCCGCGCTCATCCAGGCGACACCACCGTCGCCATTTAGGTCCGGTAGGAACTCGCCCTCGCCAAGCAGACCATCACCATCACTGTCGGCGGGGCCTGGCCCGACACTCCGAAAAGCCCGCATGAGACCGCCGGGGTCGCGAAATCCAAACCCGTCAACATCACCGATGCGAATGTACTGAAAGGCCTCCGCCGCCAGCGCCGTGTTGGCGGTGGGCACCATCAAAAACAGAAAAAGCAAAATGGGCAGTCGGCGATAGAAGGTGCGGGGCATGGGCCTTGTCCTCGGTTGTACGGCGCCGCCAATCCTAAGCGCGCCACGGTTTTGGCGCGTTCACTTCTCGCTCAGCCGGTTCGCTGGTGCCCTGACCTTTATGGAATCCATGGTGGGCAGGACGGTCGCGCGGGGAACAAAGCGTTTTCTTGACGGGTTCCCACCGGTACGGCAAAACAGGCCACCCGGGAGCGACCGGGAATACATGTGGTGGGCGTAGCTCAGCTGGTTAGAGCGCCTGGTTGTGGTCCAGGAGGTCGGGGGTTCGAAACCCCTCGCTCACCCCATTTCCCAAAGGGTCGCGGTCACGGTGCCGAGCCCTTAGTCTCTTGCGCTCGTAGATTGGTCCGACACCCCCAAACGAGCGCACAACGGGAGGCTACCCTGCCGACATCCATTCGCCACGAGGTTATGATCTTCCTCACCGGGGCGGCTGTCTTGGCCCTGGAGGTCCTGACCTCGCGTATTCTGACGCCGTATTTCGGCGTGAGCCTCTTCATTTGGGCGGCCATCCTCTCGATCACGCTGACCTTCCTCGCGGTGGGGTATTACGGCGGCAGCGTCGTCAGCAAAAACCTCGATCGTGGGCAATTGGAGTTCGCCTATCTCGCTGCCCCAGCGAGTGCGGCGCTCACCATTGCGCTCGGCGCGCTCGCCTATCCGATCTTCTTCCCGCTCTTGACCGGCACGAACCTGGTTTTTGCGAGCTTTGTCGGAAGTGCCGTCCTTCTCGCTTTTCCCTTGGTGGCGTTATCGGCGATGAACCCTTTGCTGGTCGCCCTCCAGCGTCGACAGGACGATCGCGGCGACGCGGGCGCCGGGCGCGTGTTTTTTGTGAGTACGATCGGATCCGTCGCGGGGGTGCTCGTTACCGCGTTCGTATTCATTCCCCTGATGCGCAACTACACGGGCATCCTTCTTCTCTCGCTCATCCTTTGCGGATTGGTGCTGGTCTACAGCCTCGCCTCGCGCGCGCTCACCAAACGCCAGCGTGTCTTTCTGGTGGGCGGTACGGCGCTGGCCGCCGTTGTCTCCGGTGGTTTGTTGCTTGGACAGCAGCAATATCTTGATGCCGTTGCCGGAGAAACCGGTTTCGATTTCGAAATCAAAAAGGAATACACCTCGGTCTTCGGCAATATCAAAATCGTCGAGATAGCGCCGCGGTCTCCTGGGGCACAGCCGTTGATGGCGTTCCTGCAAGACGGGCTGGTACAAAACCGTGCTTTGGGTGATGGCACGTCGCTGTCGCTCTACACCTACTTTTTGGAATCCATTCCCTTCGCCTTCCGAACTGAGCCGGCGAGCGCTCTGGTCCTCGGCTTGGGTGCCGGCATCGTTCCCCGCAACCTTCAAGCGGATGGGATCGATGTCACGGTTGTTGAGATCAACCGCGACTCGCTGCGTGCCGCCGAGCAATTCTTCGGGTTCGACCCCAGCGTCGTCGACGTTCGGATAGAGGACGCCAGGACCTTTGTTCGGCATTGCGGGAAAATCTACGACATTGCCATTGTCGACCTCTTTCACGGGGATAACACGCCCGATTATCTCATGACCAAAGAGTTCTTTGCCGACTTGGCTGCGTGCATGGACGATCAATCCGTTCTCGTGATTAACGCATTCTTTGACTCTGAAAACGAAGAGCCCAATCAGCGCGTCCGTGCGACGGTCCATTCCGTTTTTCCGTCGCTGTTTGAATTCCGTTCGCCCGATGGCGCGGCCTATCTTGCCGCGACCAAAACCGATCGCGGTGCACCCGACACGCTACGACCGGTGCGGCTACCAGCCTTTTTGCGAGAGGACTTTGGTGCCGCGACCGCGAACACCAAACGGATTGATGCGGCGATGATTCAGGGCGCCGAGCCGATATCCGACGCGCATAACGTGTTCAAGGTGCTGTTCTCGGATGCCGATCGTCGCCTTCGTCGGAACCTCGCGGAGGGCTTGCCGGTTCAGTTCCTCGTCAACTAGTCGAGGTCACCGCGACCGATTGTCGAGCCACCGTTCCGGCGGCCCGCATCGACAAGTAGACGTGTGTGAGGGTTGGGAGCATCGCTGACACCCCCATGAGCAGCCCGAAATAGATGTTTCTGATTTCCTCCCGCCCAGTCGGATCCCTAAGCGCCTGCGCGAGGCGGTCCTGGTAGGCGTTGTTTCTCGCCAGAAGCGATTCTGGGCTCGCGCCCACGAAACTCACTAGCCACCCGGACACGGAAAACACAAAGAGAGCCCAGAGCGTGGCGAGCGCGGCAATCGCCAAGTCGACGCTCAGATGGGCGACGTACGACGCGCTCGATGCGGCTTGGAGCGCGCGTCGAACCATATAGACGGTGACGAATAGCGAGAGCGAGTCGAAGAGCGCGCCAAGAAGGCCAACCGGAATCTGAACCAAAAAGTAGTGCCCACGCTCTGATCCAAAGGTCACCTCAGCGAATGCCGTCACCATGGCGACCCAGTAGCAGGCGACGTTTAAGGCGACAAAAAACGCAAACACCTTCAAATAGAAAAAGCGCGTGTTGGCTCTTTTGCGCTCCAGTGCGGCGAGCGTATCGCCGAGCCTTGAGCGCCACAGCGCAATCATCCGTATTAGCTGAGGGTCGTCCAACCGTACGGCCTCGTCTCCAGAGGTCGAAACCCTAGCACAACCATGAAAAACGATGACCCGAACTCTTCGTTAGGCGGAGCGGTCGTTATTTTTGTTCAATGAGGTGCCGGTGAGATCGGTACCGACGAAAGCGGTGTCGATGGATGGTGACATTCGCTAACCTCGCGCGTCTCTTAATGGCTTTCTTTGTGTTGATGATGTCCTTTTCGTCCGTCGACCTTGCAAAATATCGCAACGTCTCCGAGTCGATGAGCGAAGCGTTCAACGATGCGCTCGGTGCTTTCGACAAGCCGCTTGACGGACGTATCGGCGAAGAGAAAGCTGACTCAGATACCTTCAAAGAAGAAGCCGGCAACGCGGCCTCCCAAATCGGCGAAAGCGACGACGAAGCGCGCAAGAAGATGCAAGAGACGTTTTCGACACTGAAGTCGGTTCTTCGCAAGGAGGTTACCGACGGCAAGGTGAGCGTGGAAAGCAGCGGCAACTCGGTGATCATTCGCTTCGACGACGCCGCCTATTTCACGGCGGGGAGCGAAGGACTATCTCCTGCGATGGCGCCGGTGCTGCAACGCGTCGCGAACGTGCTGATGTCGAGTGGCGGAACGATCGTGGTTGAAGGCCATACCGACAGCCAGCCGATCTCAACCGAGCGCTTCCGATCGAATTGGGACCTTTCAACGGCTCGCGCCGCCTCGGTGGTTACGGAACTACTTCACTACGCACCGATCGACAACGACCGCGTGGTGGTTCAAGGACACGCCGACACCAAGCCGGTTGCCCCAAACGATGCCGCAGAGAACCGGGCCAAGCATCGGCGCGTCGAGATTCACATCATCAGCGAAGACGGACAAAACACGACGATTTCCGTGCCCACCCCTTAGGCCTACTAGCCACCCAGGCGCCAGCGGCGCATCAGAAAGAAACATCCAACAAGCAGCATGGCTGTGCCAAGGACGGCATAGGCGGTCCGTAGGTCCCAGGCCTCGGCAATCGGCTGACTGACGATGGGCGACAAGAAATGGCCGACGAAAATACTCGTTGCCAAGCCGCCGAGAATCCGTCCCCGGACCCAATCCGGCGCGATGTCCAACACCCACAGCGAGAGATTGGGAAAGAGCAATCCCAGGGAGGCGCCGGTCAACGCAAGCACGAATAGGGTCGGCGTCAACGTGGTCATCACGGTCATGAGCCAGTAGCTGGCCCCGAAACCGAAGAAGGCGATGACAAAGATCGTGTCGCGCCCGAAAAAGCGACGAAACCACGTGAACGCGAACATCGATACCGACGCCGAGGCAAGCGAGATTAGAGCCATCGCGAGGCCCGCCACCGTGGGGTTGGAAACACCCAGGTCGCGGAGAAAGAAGGGCAGCTGCGTGGGGCCCATGTAAAAGGCAACGCTGTGCAAGACCCCGATGCCGTAAAGCATGGCGATCATGATGTACGCCGGTTGGGTTCGGGGTCTGTGTTCAAGGCCCGCAGAGCTACGCGTTTGATCTGGTTCGAAGATGAAGATCAACGCGAGCGGCAGAATTACGAACGCCAAGAGGTAAACCAGAAAAGGGGCTCGCCAGTCGAGCGTTGCGAGGACACCGCCCAGAGTCAAAAACACCACGCCGCCGTACTGAATGAACCCCTGCCGAAATCCCATGAACCGCTCGCGCACACGACCGGAGAAGTAGTCCCCCATCAAGGTCGACGACACCGTCATCACGGCCGCGACGGCAAGGCCGAGGAGCGCGCGGCTGACCAATATTCCCGGCAGCGTGTCGAGCAGGAACCCGGCAGAGCCGGCGAAACCGTAAAGCGTGATCCCCGCGATGAGGAGCCGCTTTCGACCAAACCGGTCGATGATGAGACCGGCCAGGGGCGCGAATATCGCGATCACGATGGAGGGCAACGTGATGAGGAGGCGCGATAGGTAGGCGACGTTGGGCGCGGCCTGAAAGTGGTCGGCAAGGGCTGGAAGTGCGGGGGAGATCGTTGCGCCTGCCATGATGGTCATCGTGCCGGTTAAGAGCAGCGTAATCCGAACCGCCAACCTTTGGTCCTGATCCGGCAACGAACGCGTTGATGGGTCGCTCATGGCGAGATCTTTGTCCGGCGCTTGTTCTTACGCAGGGCAAACACGATGGAAACGAGGAGCAAAAGACCGGCCGCGGTGAAGAAAGCGACCGATAGGCTGGAGGCTTTGGCAATGCTCTGGCTCACCAACGGTGAGACGAAAAAGCCCATCATGATTGCAGTTGCCTGGCCGCCCATAATGCGCCCGCGGACATGAAAGGGGGCGAGTTCCAGGAGGCGAATCGAGAAATTGGCCGTAGTCGACCCCTGGCCTGCACCAAAGAGCAACAACCCGATGAACAACAACGGCAAAGCGCCGGCGAGGCCCATGGCGAAAAACCCAACCGCACTCAAGGCAAAGCCGAAAATGAACATCGTTTCAATGGCCACATAGCGACGGATGCGCCCGTAGAACAACGCCGTGACCGCCGTGGCCAGCGTTGACGCGGCAACGCCGAGACCGGACAGGGTTGGGTTACCGAATCCCAGTTCGATCAAGAAGAAGGGGACTTGGGTGGGGATCATGTAGAACGTGACCCCGAAGATGAATGCCGCGAAGTAGAGCCAACCGATTTCCAGCCAAGGTATGGGCACGGCGTCTTGGCCGTCTACACCGCCGCTATGGGCGTCGCCGGCGTCGGGCTCGACGATGAATTTTATAATCATCGGAAGAACCGCCAGCGCGACAAGATAGATGAAGAAGGGTGCGCGCCAATCGAGCGTTGCGATGAACCCGCCGAGGACGA
>CALJDF010000034.1 GCA_938023835.1 uncultured Alphaproteobacteria bacterium | reverse complement strand
AAATCCGAAATACCCTTGAATTCCGCTGAGCCGCGATGGGCACGTTCATGGTTAACAACAGCGAACGCGGTAGATCATTCCCACCCTCGGCATCTTTTACCCGGCAAAACTTGCCGGGGATGCATCGCTCGGCAGTTTCTTCCGTGATTGGCTGCGAATCAGTGAATGACTTCTGGGTGATGCGCTGCCACCTGCGCAAAAACGCGCCCCTAACGCACGAATCCCCGCGCCCGTCGAAGCGCAAAACTGGCCGGACATCAGGTGACCATCCGGACATCGTGACGACGGCGACATTTCGTCAAATCCGAAACAAATGCCGAGCGTTACCCGAACGGGACGCGAAACCTGCCTCACTGCGATACGATGAAAGCCATGCCGCCTGCCCGTAATATCGCTGCGTCGCTCCAACGGTGGACCTTTTTGGTCCCGCTGGTCGTTGCCTATTTGATCGGCATCGTGACCTGGCAAAGTTGGGAGTTCTTCCTCGTCGTGTCGATTCTGGCGCTCGGACCGGCCGTGTTCGGCTGCGCCGACCCGGTTGGAGAATTGGTCGACTATGTCGGCCGGGAACGTCGCCGACGCGCGCAAGCCCAAGCCCGCCGAGCCACCGTCGAACAACATGCGGTCGGTTTTATCCGTCTCTTGCAGGAGCAAAGTGCCGACGAGCTCCGCGTCATGGCGCAATGCCTGATTCGCGGGCGCAACGGATTCAATCGCGATCCCGCAGATCCGGTGGCGCAAAAACTTCTGGAACGCCGCATTGCGTACGCCGAGCCTGGATTCACCCCGGCCGGATTTCCGTTCTATTTCACCGATCGCGCCTGGGTTCTGATGAACGAGTTGCGCGACGAGGTATTCGCGGCGCACGACCGGATTGGCGACCAAGTCTTGACCCCCGAGCCAACCCCGCGCCCACGCTTTCATTTTCTGTGGTTCATCCACGACCTCGTCTTCATCATCCTTAAGGGGCCGGTGCTGTTTATCGTCATCTTAACGGGCGGCGTCTTTGCCTGGTTTGCGTGGGTTGCCGCCATGGCTGTGGTGATCGTTGCACTGGTATCGACCGGCTATGCGGTTCGTTGGCTCTTGGGCTTTTGAACCCCTTAAGCGCCTTGCGAAATTGACGTAGGGTCTCCCCTCACCTCCCAGAAACATGATGCGATGACCCGAACACCTGCTTCCAAGGCGCTCCAGCGTTTTACGGTTTTGGACCTGACCCGCGCCCGCGCCGGGCCGACTGCGGCGCGCATGCTCGCCGATTGGGGTGCGGACGTAATCAAGATTGAGGCCCCCCTCACCACCAAGGCGCGTGATCCGATGGCGGAGGACCGGCGCGATCCGGATTTCACCAACCTGCACCGCAACAAACGCACGTTAGCGATCGACCTCAAAAAGCCCGAAGGGGTGGTGTTGTTCAAGAAACTCGCCACCACGGCCGATGTCGTGCTGGAAAACTACCGGCCGGCGGTGAAAGAACGCCTAGGCATAGGTTATGACGACTTGCGTCCGCTGAACCCTCGCTTGGTTTATGCCTCGATCTCAGGGTTCGGCCAGGACGGTCCCTACCGCGACCGGCCTGGTGTCGACCAAATTGCTCAAGGGATGGGCGGGCTAATGTCGATCACGGGCTTGCCGGGTCAGGGCCCGGTTCGGGTCGGCATTCCGATCTCGGACCTGTGCGCCGGTATCTTGCTGGGCTACGGCGTTCTTGCGGCGCTGCACGAACGCGAGGTCTCGGGCGAGGGACAGTGGGTGCACACATCGTTGCTTGAGGCCATGATCCATATGCTCGATTTCCAGGCCGCACGCTGGTTGATCGCGGAAGATGTGCCCGGCCAAGCCGGCAATGACCATCCGACCCACGCCCCAATGGGCGTTTTCTCCGCGCAAGACGGCGAGATGAACATCGGCGTCACGGGGCGACTGATTTGGGAACGCTTCTGCGCCGCCATCGATGCGCCAGACCTCGTGGACGATCCCCGCTATCGCACGTCACACGAGCGTTGGCAGTTGCGCGACGAATTGCGCGCGGCGATCAATGCCAAACTGGCCAACAATCCAGTGGCGCACTGGGTCGACGTACTGAACGAGGCCGGCGTCCCGAGCGGGCCGATCAATGCAATCGACAAGGTCTTCGCCGAGCCGCAGGTCCAACACTTGGGGATCGCACAAAAACCGGCAAACGGCGATCCGGTGACGTTGGTCGGGCAGGCCATTCACATGTCGCGCACACCGAGCCACGTGCAGTCGGCGCCCCATCGCCACGGCGAGGACACCGACGCTATCTTAGAGAGCTACGGCTATTCCGCCTCTGATATCGAGGCCTTACGCGCCAAGGACGTGATCGCATGACCGACAAGATTCTTACCGAGAAAAAAGGCGCGGTCGGTTGGATCGTGTTCAACAACCCGGCACGGCACAACGCGGTCTCGTTGGAGATGTGGCAGGGCGCCGACGATGCATTGCGACGGTTTCAAGACGATGATGGCGTGCGTCTCATCGCTATCACCGGCGCCGGCGAGCAGTCGTTTATTTCGGGCGCCGACATTTCGAAGTTCGAGGACGAACGCGCGCAAGCCGAAGCCGTGGCCACGTACGACAAGGTATCCACCGGCTTTGTCGAAGCGCTGGCCACCACCGAAAAACCGACGTTGGCGCGGATCAACGGCTTTTGTTTGGGGGGCGGCCTCAACGTCGCGCTGTGCTGTGATTTACGTATTGCCGCCGAAGGCTCTCAGTTCGGCATCCCGGCTGCCAAACTTGGACTGGGATACAGTTACAAGAACTTCCGCCGCCTCGTCGACGTGATCGGGTTGGCAAATGCGCGCGAGATCACGTTCACGGGCGAACGCATCAACACAACGCGCGCTTACGAGATGGGCCTGCTCAACCGGGTCGTCGATCGCGCGGCGCTCGACGACACCGTGACCGGCATGACCGAAACGATTGCTGCAAACGCGCCGCTGACGGTTAGGGCCTTTAAGATCAATGCTTTGGAGCACGCGAAAGACCCGGCTGATCGGGATATTCAGCGCAGTCGTGATGCGGTGAAGGCGTGCTTTGACAGTGAGGATTACATCGAAGGCCGCCACGCCTTCATGGAAAAACGTAAACCCGACTTCAAGGGCCACTGAGCCATGACCTATTCGCCGCACTCCCCTCACCCCGGTTTTATTGCAGCCCGCGCGCGGTTTTTGGACGGCAGCGACAGCCCGCGCGATTTTCTCGAGCGCGGCTTCGCCGTGGTCGAAGAGCGTGATTCGGACGTGTGCGCGTTCGTCACAACGCGTCTTGACGCGGCGCGCGACGACGCCGACGCGGCGACCGCTCGCTACAAAGAAGGCCGCCCGCGATCGCTCCTCGATGGATGCCCGCTTGCGGTCAAGGACATGATCCAAACAGCGGACCTGCCGACGCAAATGGGCAGTCCCCTGTTTGAGGGTTGGCAGGCGCCGGTGGATGCGGCCTGCGTTCACGCGCTTCGCCATGCGGGCGCGGTCGTCGTGGGCAAGACGGTAACGACCGAGTTCGCCGCCGGGCACACCAACGAAACCCGCAACCCGCATGATCTCGACCGGACACCGGGCGGCTCGTCATCCGGTTCTGGCGCAGTCGTGGGTGCGGGCATGGTGCCGCTGGCCTTGGGAACGCAAACCCGCGGCAGCGTTATTCGCCCGGCCGCCTTCAATGGCGCGGTTGGATTCAAACCGGCGCTTGATACGATCCACATGGGAGGCGTGCATCCGCTCTCGCCGACACTCGATCATGTCGGGATTATCGGTGCGGCGTTAGAGGATGTCTGGGCTGCCGCGCACATCATGGCGGCGCTGCCGGGCAGCGTCTCGGGGCACCACGTTTTGAGGGGTTCGCCCGAGATGCCCGACGCCAAAGCCCCGCGGCGGCTTGCATTGTTGCCCTTTGCGGAGTGGCACGATGCCGGCCCGGCCAGCCTGGCGGCCATGGATGCGGTGCTGACTAAGATCGGCGATGCCGGGTGTGAGATCGTCCACCCGGACGACCATGCGCCGCTGGCGGCGTTGCAAGAAAAACTCTTGCCGATGATCGACAGGGACTCGTTCGACATCTTTGCCTACGAGATGCGGTGGCCATTCGCAGCCTATCCAGCCGACAAGCTCAATCCGCGCCTGCAAGACTTGCTAGCCCGCGGCCGCGCCGTGAGCGAGACGCAATATCATACGGCGCTGGCCCATCGCGATGCGTTGCGGGCGTTGACTCAAGACTTTGCGCATCAGATCGA
>CALJDF010000033.1 GCA_938023835.1 uncultured Alphaproteobacteria bacterium | reverse complement strand
CAACGAAGCCCGGGAAGTTCTGTTTCCCTTCACCAGCGGGCGCGAAAGCCTAACCGATTGGCAGCAGGTCAACTCGTCCTATTTCAATGCACTCCAGGTCGAGCGCAACGTCATGTTCCTCATTCTGACGCTGATCATCTTGGTAGCGGCGTTCAACATCATTTCCAGCCTCATCATGCTGGTTAAGGACAAGGGACGCGATATCGCGATCCTGCGCACCATGGGTGCTACCCGGGGGAGCGTGATGCGCGTCTTCTTCCTCGCCGGTGCAAGCATCGGCGTGGTCGGCACGTTGTCGGGCCTCGTCCTTGGTGTTGCTTTCGCCGACAATATCGCGACCCTCCAAGGTTGGCTGGAGGGCCTCACCGGTACCGATCTGTTTGCCGCCGAGGTCTATTTTCTGTCGCAGTTGCCCGCTGTGATCGATTGGGGCGAGGTTACGTCAGTTGTTCTGATGGGGTTGGGCCTGTCGCTGTTGGCGACGGTCTATCCGTCGTGGCGCGCCGCGCGCCTCGATCCGGTCGAAGCACTGCGCTACGAATGACCATGGCCACGCCAGAACAGGGGACGGCCGCACTCGAATTGCGCGCCATCACCAAGGTGTTTGAACAAGGTGGCGTCACGATCAACGTTCTCCGCGGCGCCTCCCTTCGTGTGGCGCCCGGCGAGACCGTGGCGCTGCTGGGTCCCTCAGGCGCCGGCAAATCGACCTTTCTGCAAGTCGCCGGGCTCCTCGACAGCCCCGACGACGGCGAGGTAATCGTCGGGGGGCAGTCGGCCAAGGGCCTCTCGGAACGGGAACGCACGAGGTTGCGCCGCGAGGCGCTCGGGTTCGTGTACCAATTTCACCATCTGCTGCCCGAGTTTTCAGCCCAAGAGAACATCGTTCTGCCGCAACTCATCGCGGGGCAGGGACTTCGCGCCGCGCGAGACCGCGCGCTTGCTCTGTTGCAAAGCCTCGGCGTCGAACATCGTGCGGCGCATCGACCGGCACGCCTTTCCGGCGGAGAACAACAGCGCGTCGCCATAGCCCGCGCGCTTGCCAACAACCCGGCCGTCCTGCTGGCCGACGAGCCTACCGGCAACCTTGATGCCAAGACCGCCGATCAGGTTTTTGCCCAACTCAAGACCCTGGTAACGGATGTCGGCCTCGCGGCGATCATCGCCACGCACAATGAAGCGCTCGCCGCACGGATGGATCGCATCGTGCGCCTGGTTGACGGTGTATTGGTTCAAGATTAATCCACAGAAATCTCGCGAAACGCGCCCTTACATGGGCTGACAGCGCGCCCTTGCTGTGAAATCGTGACGGTGATGAGTCACGCGCCGTTTGTTCACCTCCACGTCCACACCGCATACTCGCTTTCAGAAGGCGCGCTACGCCTAAAGGCACTCACCGACCTCTGCCGCCGCTTCAAGATGCCGGCCGTCGCCATGACCGACACGGGCAATATGTTCGGGGGGCTGGAGTTTTCGCTGGCCTGCGCCAAGGCGGGCGTCCAACCCATCATCGGCACGTCGCTCGCCGTCGATTTCGCCGCCGACACCCGAGACACGCGCCGCCGCGAACCGCGCCGCCTTGTCCTGTTGGCCCAAAACGAGGCCGGGTATCAAAACCTGCTCAAGCTGTCCTCGATCTCCTTCCTCGACACCCCATCGGGAGAGACCGCACAGGTCGACGCCGCCACGCTGACTGGCCATGCCGAAGGCTTGATCGTCCTCACAGGCGGGCCCGAGGGCCCGCTCGGCCCGTTGCTTGATGGCGGGCAGATCGACGCCGCTGAATCTATCTTGCGGCAGCTTGCGGATGCCTTTGGCGACCGCCTCTACGCCGAAGTCCAACGCCACGGACGCGGCCGAGAACAAAAGATCGAGACCGCCCTCATCGAGCTTGCCTACAAACACGACGTGCCGCTGGTCGCCACCAATGAGGCTTATTTCTCCGACGCGGCGATGTTCGAAGCGCATGATGCCCTGCTCTGCGTCGCCGGCGGCAACTACGTCAGTGAGGGCGATCGGCGCCAATTGACGCCGGAACATCGCTTCAAGTCGCCCGACGAGATGGTGATGCTGTTCAAAGATCTGCCCGAAGCGATCAAGAACACGCTTGTCATTGCCCAGCGGTGCGCGGTCATGTCCCCGACCCGCGATCCCATTCTGCCGGCGTTCTCCCGCGACGCGGACGAGGCTGAAATCCTCCGGACGCAGGCAACCGAAGGCCTGACGCGCCGGCTCGAACAGGCGGTGTACACCGCCACGATGCCGGCCGCAGAACGCGAACAAAACGCCAAGCAATACTTGGAAAGGCTCGACTTCGAGCTATCGGTCATCATTGAAATGGGCTTTGCCGGCTACTTTTTGATCGTTGCCGACTTCATTCGATGGGCCAAAGAACATGACATACCGGTAGGACCCGGGCGTGGCTCGGGCGCCGGCTCGGTCGTGGCGTGGGCGTTAACGATTACCGACCTCAACCCGCTGCGTTTCGGTTTGATTTTCGAGCGCTTTCTCAACCCAGATCGCATCTCGATGCCTGACTTCGACATCGACTTCTGCCAAGACCGGCGGGACGAGGTGATCGAGTACGTCCAAGACAAATATGGCCACGACCGTGTCGCGCAGATCATCACATTCGGTACCCTTCAGGCGCGCGCCGCGTTGCGCGACGTGGGTCGCGTTCTTCAACTGCCCTATGGCCTAGTTGATCGCATTTGCAAGATGGTGCCGAACAACCCCGCCAACCCGGTCAAACTCAGTGAGGCGGTCAACGACGAACCGCGCCTCCAACACCTGCGGATCAACGAAGACGGTGTCGACAAGCTGCTCGATATCGCGATGAAGCTGGAGGGGCTTTATCGGCATGCCTCCACCCACGCCGCCGGCGTGGTGATCGGGGACCGGCCGCTCGACGAGCTGATCCCGCTCTATCGTGATCCGCGCTCCGACATGCCGGTGACGCAGTTCTCGATGAAATACGCCGAATTGTCGGGGCTGGTGAAATTCGATTTCCTTGGACTCAAGACCCTTACGGTGATCGATCGCGCGCAGAAATTACTGGCCGAGCAGGGTATCGAGGTTGCAATCGACCATATCCCGCTCGACGACGAGCGCAGTTACGAGATGCTGCAACGCGCCGAATCAATTGGCGTATTCCAATTTGAGTCGAGCGGGATGCGCGATCTCCTGCGCGAAGCGGTGCCGGACAATATCGAAGACCTGATCGCGCTCGTGGCGCTGTACCGCCCAGGCCCGATGGAAAACATCCCCAAATACATCGCCTGCAAACACGGTCGCGAACAACCCGAATTCCTCCACGAAACCATCGAACCCGTCGTGCGCGATACCTATGGCGTCATCATCTACCAAGAACAGGTGATGCAGATCGCACAAGTATTCGCCGGCTACACGCTCGGCCAGGCCGATCTCTTGCGCCGCGCCATGGGCAAAAAGATCAAAGAAGAAATGGCTGCGCAGCGTGAAATTTTCGTCAATGGCGCGGTCGAACGCGGCGTCGACAAGGGCCGCGCCGAATATGTCTTCGACTTGGTCGATAAATTCGCCGGCTACGGATTCAATAAGGCGCATTCGGCAGGTTACGCCTTGGTCGCGTACCAAACCGCCTGGCTCAAGGCGAACCATCCGGTCGAGTTCTTTGCCGCGTCGATGGGCCTCGAACTTGCCAACACCGACAAGCTCAACGTCTTTCGCAAAGAAGTCGTGCGATCCGGGATCGCATTTCTCCCGCCCGACATCAATGAGTCCGGCGCGAATTTCAAAGTCGAGCAGCACAAGGGACGCGGCGCCGTTCGTTATGCATTGGCCGCGGTCAAGAATGTCGGCAAGCAAGCGATGGACGCCGTGGTTGCCGAACGCGAAGCAAACGGGCCGTTCAAGTCGTTGCTCGACTTTGCCGAACGCCTTGACCCCCAGAACGTCAATAAGCGGCAGTTAGAGAACTTGGCCCGCTGCGGTGCCTTCGATTCGCTCAACCCGAACCGGGCGCAAGTCTATGCCGCGGCCGATCTGATCATGCGCCACGCCTCGTTGGCTGCCGAAGAGCGCGACAGCAACCAGTCCAATCTATTCGGTGAACTACCGGCCGAAGAGAGCGGTCTTCAATTACCCGACGCCGCGCCGTGGCGCGAGATGGAGGTGCTGCACCAGGAATTCGAGGCCATCGGGTTCTACCTCTCTGCCCATCCGCTGGACAGCTACGGGGTGACCCTTGATCGCCTTGGCGTGACCCGGTTTGCCGATCTCGAAAACCGGCTGAACGGTGAAACGAAAAGGGTCAACCTTGCTGGCAGCGTCGAAGGCCGCCAGGAACGCACATCGGCGCGCGGTAAAAAATTCGCCTTTGTGCAGCTCTCCGATGCGACCGGCGCGTTTGAGGTGACCGTGTTTTCAGAAATCCTGGATGCCCACCGGGACTCGCTCGAGCCTGGGCAAAAGGTCTTGCTGGCCGTGGATGCGAAGCTCGACGAGGGGCAGGTCCGCTTGACGACCCAAGGGGTCCAGTTGCTCGACGACGCGGCTGCCCTCAGCGATGTCGGGCTGGAGATATTCCTCAAGGCCGAGGCCGCGAAGAACCCCGCCGTCATCGACGACATCCGCAGTCACCTCGCACCAGTGGCGAAGGGCAGGGGCCGCGTGCGTTTGCACATGTTACTTGAAGACCAACTGCGCGAAGTCGATATCGACCTCCCCGGCGGCTTCAAGATCACGCCCGAGATCCGCGCTGAACTCGCGCACGTTGCAGGGATTGCCCGTCTTCAAGAGATCTAGGTGACGCACCCAACATCGGGGCACTATTCGACCTTGCGGGCGCCTTTGCCGAGATAGGTTTCAAGGATCGTTTCGACCCGGCGATCATCCTCGGCGAACGGGGCATGCATGACCTTCTTCATCATGACTTCGCGTTCGCTGTCCAGTTCTTCCGCGAAAGGGCCGTCCGGCACAAAGCGATCGATCTCGTCGCGGTCGATCTCGAGCTTTTCGCAGACGACCCGCTCCAGGACGAGCAGCCTGTCTTTGACAATCCACAGTTCGGCCAGAAGTTCGGTGTTCATGCGCAGCAGCTCATCGACGTAGGGCGCATCGAAAAACTTGTCGACTTTGGAGTTACTCATCGCCGGTGCCTGGCTTCGTCCCGACCGTCACATAGGGATACTTGTTGCGATCATGGAAGGCTTTTTCCCGGACGTTTTCGAACCCCATCTTCCTCATCTCGGTGGCCCAGTGGGATGCGCACGAGACGCTAAAATAGGGTTCACCATGATGCAGCGACTCCCAATCCATGATCACCGACTGAAATAGGTCGACCTCTTTAAAGGGCGGCGGGTCAACGATGATCATCGATCCGCCAGGCCGGAGAATGCGGTACATCTCCTCCAAAACACGGAGGGTTTCGTGGCGCGGCAACTCGTGAAAGAACGCAAAGCTGATCGCGGCATCGATGCTGTCATCCGGCTCTTTCGTGTCGTGCGCCAGGCGCTGCTTGAACTGAATCCCGGCGCCAACGCGCCGGCTCACGCGATACCCATGGCGTAATTGCGTTTCGGAGAGGTCCGATCCGATCAATTCCGCATCGGGAAAGACCGCCCGCGCCGAGAACAACGATCCACCGGTACCGCACCCAACCTCGTAAATCCGTCGATAGGTCCCAGGCGGCAACTCGCCAAAAGACTCTTCACGGGCATATCGCGTTTGCTGACCGGGCTCGACGACCGCATAGCCGCCATAGCGAAACACGTTGGGTCCAAAGGCATACTGGAAGACCTCACCGTAAAGGTCGTACCCGTCCCAGCCACCCGGCTGGGTGTGCCACTCGACTGGAAAGTAGCGCGGTTCCGGCAGACCGGGCAGGAGGTCGAGAGAGGTTCCGTCATCCTGTTCGGTCTTGCTCTGCTCGGACCGGGCTTGCTCGATCTCCTTTCGGCACTCTTCGACCGCGCAAATCCCGCGCACGAAAATTTCATGGCCCCCCATGCATTGATAAAAGCGCTCGAACCGGTAGGCATCCGATCGGGCGGCCACGCGGCTCGCCTCGCGGACCAGCTTCATCCATGCCCGATAGGGTGCCGCGTCCATGGTCGCCGCAGTGGCCTGCAGCGCCTGGCCATCCGAATCGCGCTCAAAGTCCGTGCGGGCACGGTCACGCAGCCCAGCCGAGGCAATACCGCGCAAATGCCCCAAAAACTGCATGCCGGCCCGGCCCCGCTGTGTCAGCCTCACCTGTGTTTGCCCCATGTCGTCCTCCAAGGTTGCGGCACGGCCGAATTTAGCCGGTTTTGGCGGCAAAAACTCGCCTAGGCCTTGCTAATTGGCACCAGGGCCGGTATCAACGCGCCCGCGTAAGACAACTTAACCCCTCACGCAGGTTCGCGGTTCAGCACCCTTACATAGCTTGAGCCGCTCCGGTGTCCGGCATCCGTCGGGCTCATGACCTGCGGCGGACTAACCGGAGAAGAAAACCATGGCGATCCCCACGTTTACTATGCGTCAGCTCCTTGAAGCGGGCGTCCATTTCGGCCACCAGACCCGGCGCTGGAACCCGAAGATGCAGCCCTACATCTTTGGCGAGCGCAACGGCGTCCACATTATCGACCTCCAGCAGACAGTGCCGATGATGTACGCGGCCATGCAGGCCGTGCGCGATATTGCCGCCGGCGGCGGTCGCATCCTCTTTGTCGGCACAAAACGCCAGGCGTCCGAGGCAATCCGGGATGCCGCGAAGCGCTGCGGCCAGTATTACGTCGACCACCGTTGGCTTGGCGGCATGCTGACAAACTGGAAAACGATTTCGGTATCGATCAAACGGTTGAGAGAGATCGAAACCCAGTTGGCTGACGGCGAAACCGGCCTCACCAAGAAAGAAACCCTCAGCCTCCAACGCCACCGCGACAAGCTGGAACGCGCGCTCGGCGGCATCAAAGACATGGGCGGGTTGCCCGACATCCTCGTCATCATCGACACCAACAAAGAGGAAATTGCGGTCGAGGAGGCGGTCAAGCTCGGGATTCCGGTCGTGGCGACGCTCGACAGCAATTGCGACCCCCAGCACGTCACCTATCCGGTGCCGGGAAACGATGACGCCCTTCGTGCGATCCATCTCTACCTGGAGCTGATTTCCGGCGCGGTCCTGGACGGCATTCAGGTCGAGATGACGGCCCGAGGCGAAGACATCGGTGCGGCCGAAGAGGCACCGGTAGAGGAACTCCCGCCCGTCGAGCCGGTTGCTGCGCCGGCAGCGGAGCCCGCGCCAGTAGCGGCTGAACCAGCGCCGGCGGCAGCCACTGAGCCCACCTCGGCGTAATTCCAATAATTATTTAAAATCAAGGCGGTAGAAGCGGAAGCTACTACCGAAAATTAAGATGGCAGAGATCACCGCTAAACTGGTCAAAGACCTGCGCGAGCGTACCGGCGCGGGCATGATGGACTGTAAGAAGGCTCTCACCGAGTCGGACGGCGACATTGAGGCCGCTGTCGATTGGCTGCGCACCAAAGGTCTCGCAGCGGCCGCCAAGAAGGCCGGACGCGTCGCGGCCGAGGGGCTGGTCGGGGTCGCCACCGCCGGAACCGCTGGCGCCGCCGTGGAACTCAACGCGGAGACCGACTTTGTGGCGCGCAACGAATCCTTCCAGCAGATTGTGTCCTCCGTTGCCGCGATCGCGCTCGACAACAAGGGTGATCTCGCGGCGGTGAAGGGGGCGGCGTTCCCCAATTCCGACCGCAATGTCGAAGACGAGATCACGCATCAAATCGCCACCATCGGCGAGAATATGTCGCTTCGCCGGACCCAGGCTATTGAAGTCGGAAGCGGCGTCGTGGCCAGCTATGTCCATAACGCCCTGGCCCCCGGCCTGGGCCGCATTGGCGTCATCGTGGGGCTGGAATCCGCGGGTGATGAGGGCAAACTCAACGAACTTGGCAAGCAAATCGCCATGCATATAGCGGCGGCGACGCCACTGGCGTTGTCGCGGGATGATCTCGATGCCCGTTACGTCGAAAAAGAGCGGACGGTCCTGGTCGAACAGGCCCGCGAGTCGGGTAAACCCGACAACATCATTGAGAAGATGATCGAGGGACGTCTGCGCAAGTATTTCGAAGAGGTGTGTCTCCTCGATCAGGTGTTCGTGATCGACGGTGAGACGCGGATTTCCAAGGTCCTCGAGTCGGCCGCCAAGAATGCCGGGGCACCGATTTCGATTGCCGGATTCGTCCGATTTCAGTTGGGCGAGGGAATCGAAAAAGAAGAGGCCGATTTCGCTGCCGAAGTGGCCGCGACCGCCGGCGTGTAGATGCACAAACGGGTGCCCCGGCCTCTTTAACGTGTGTGCTGAGGTTTCTCAGCTACCAGATTTGGTGTATCTTGCGCTGATGAACGGCCGCGCGGACGTGTCCGCAGCGGGATCCTGATCTTACGTTTTGAAGTGGTGCCATCGATGACCGTCGAGCCCAAATATCGCCGCGTCCTGCTCAAGGTCTCCGGTGAGGCCTTGATGGGGGACCAGCAGTTCGGCATTGACTGGAAAACGGTTCATCGTGTCGCCGCTGAGGTCCATGCCGTGCGTGAAATGGATGTCGAGGTCTGCCTCGTCATCGGCGCCGGCAATATCTTTAGAGGGGCCGCTGCCGCGAAAGAAGGCATGGAGCGCGCGGGCGCCGACTACATGGGCATGCTCGCGACGGTCATCAACGCGCTCGCGATGCAGCACGCGCTAGAGGATCGCGGCGTACCCTCCCGCGTCATGTCGGCCATTCCCATGCAGTCCATTTGCGAGCCCTATATTCGGCGGCGCGGGATTCGACATCTCGAGCGGGGTCGCGTGGTGATCTTCGCCGCGGGAACCGGCAATCCGTACTTCACGACCGACACCGCCGCCGCGCTACGCGCAGCCGAGATGGGCTGTGAGGCGCTTCTCAAAGGCACCCAGGTTGACGGCGTCTATACTGCTGACCCCAGCCGGGACCCCTCAGCCGAACGCTACGAGTCCCTGTCATACCTTGAAGTCCTCGCGAAGGATCTCAAGGTGATGGATGCTGCAGCAATTACGTTGGCCCGCGATAGCGATATTCCAATTCTCGTGCTCAACATCCACAATCCTGGGGCGTTTGCCCAGGTCGTGCGCGGCGAGGGTGAAAGCACCATTATCTCTGGCACGGCCGAGACGGCGATAATTTCGGGAGGCAAAAATGTCCGAGCCGGATCTTGAAGATCTCGGGCGCCGCATGCACGGCGCCGTTGAAATACTGAAACAGGAATTCGGTGGCCTTCGCTCCGGGCGGGCGTCGGCAAGCTTGCTCGACCCTATCAAAGTCGATGCCTACGGCAGCGAAATGCCGCTCAATCAAGTGGGTACCGTGAGCGTGCCGGAGCCGCGCATGATTTCGGTCCAGGTGTGGGACAAGTCCATGGTGACCTCGGTGGAAAAAGCCATTCGAGAGTCGGGTTTGGGTTTGAACCCGTCGGCTGATGGGCAACTCGTCCGCGTGCCGATCCCGGAACTCACGGAAGAGCGCCGCCAAGAAATGGCCAAGATTGCCGGCAAATATGCCGAACAAGCCCGGGTTTCAGTGCGGAACGTTCGTCGCCACTGCATGGACGAACTCAAGAAATCAGAGAAAGCGGGCGAGATGTCGGAAGACGACCACAAGGTGTATGCCGACGAAGTTCAAGCAATGACGGACAAAACGATTAGTGAGATCGACGAGATGTTTGCGCACAAACAATCGGAGATCACCCAGGTCTAATGCCGCTCGCGCCCGCCTACGACGAACCGTCAAGCCCCCCGACTCATATCGCTATCATTATGGATGGCAACGGGCGGTGGGCGACGGCGCGTGGCCTGCCAAGATTCGCCGGCCATCAACGGGGCGCCGAGGCCGTGCGGGAAGTGGTTGAGGGCTGCAAACATTTCGGGGTGCGTTACTTAACGCTGTACGCGTTTTCCTCCGAGAACTGGAAACGGCCGGAGGCCGAAGTCAACGACCTCATGGGTCTGCTCCGCGTTTACGTGAAGCGTGAGTTGGCGGACCTCCACAAGAACGACGTTCGCATTCGTTTCATTGGCAAGCACGACGCGCTGCCGAGCGACATTCAGGAGCTCATCGCCGGCGCCGAGGAACGGACGCGCGATAATACCGGCTTGAACCTCGTCATCGCCCTCAATTACGGGGCGCGAAACGAAATTATCGATGCGTGCCGTCAATTGGCGGAGGATGTCAGAGAAGGCCGCCTTATGCCGAATGAGATCACGGAACAGACCTTTGCATCCCGTCTCTATACAAACGGTATTCCTAATCCAGACCTTCTCATCCGGACCAGCGGCGAACAGCGCCTCAGCAACTTCCTTCTTTGGCAGTCAGCGTATTGCGAACTGTCATTTGTCGACACGCTGTGGCCCGATTTCACCCAAGAGCACCTGGCAAAAGCAATCGCGGACTACCAAAAACGCGAACGCCGCTACGGCGCAACCAGCGCCTAGGGGATCCGCATTGTTGGGTGAGTCCATGCGGCTGAGAATTGCGTCTGCCGTCGTGTTAGCCCCGATTGCCCTGGCTGCGGTCTACGCGGGCGGGTGGTCGACGGTCGCTCTGGTCGCAGTCGCTGGGGTTCTTGCCGCCAATGAATGGGACCGCCTCAGTGGCGGGCCGGGGCTCCCGGGAACGGTAGCCATCATGCACGCCGTCATCGTTCTGGTTGCGTCGGTCTTGGCCGGGCTTGGGCTCTACGCGGCGTCCATTGGCGCCATGGTCGTGGGGATCGTCGCCGTCGCTGGTTATGCGGCGGCCCGCGGGCGAACGCCGGTCTGGTCCGGGTTTGGAATCCTCTACCTGATCTTGCCGACTATTGCGCTGATCTGGATGCGCGGCGCACAAACAGGCGTCGAAATGCTGATCTGGCTCCTGGTGATCGTCTGGGCAACCGACATTGCCGGTATCCTCGCGGGCAAAGCCTTTGGTGGTCCGAAACTGTGGCCGCGCATCAGCCCCAACAAGACCTGGTCGGGTGCTCTTGCAGGGGTCGTCGCGGCGGCAATTGTCGGGGCGATCACGGCAGCCCTTCGGGAGAAGGCAACCCTGGGGATCATGATCCCACTCAGCGTCGCCCTCTCGGTCGTTTCCCAATTTGGTGACCTCGCAGAATCTGCCGTCAAGCGCTACTACGGGGTGAAGGATACGGGTACCCTTATCCCCGGGCATGGCGGCATCTTGGACCGCATCGACGGGCTCTTGCTCGCCCTGCCTGCTGCTGCTGCGATTGCCTTGCTGAACAAAGGAAGTGCGCTGATATGGCCTTAGCTGAACCGAGAACCGCGACTGCCCCACGACGGGTGTCGGTGCTCGGCTCAACCGGGTCGGTCGGCTGCAATACGCTCGATCTGATCGAGCGTAACCCGAACGCTTTTCAGGTTGTGGCGCTGACGGCACACCGCAATGTTGAGGCCCTCGCGGCCCAGGCGAAGAAATTTCGCCCCGCCGTCGTCGCCATTGCCGATCCGGCGTGTTACGCGGCACTGAAAGATGCCTTGGCCGAGACCAATATCGAAGTGGCCGCCGGTCCTCAGTCCTTGGTCGATGCGGCGTTGCAGCCCACCGACTGGGTGATGGCAGGTATCGTCGGTGCGGCAGGTCTCGCACCGACCATCGCGGCCGCGAAACAGGGCGCTATCCTGGCCGTTGCCAACAAGGAATGCTTCGTCACCGCAGGCGACCTGTTTCTCACCGAAGTCAAACGCCATGGCGCAACGGTGCTGCCGGTCGACTCAGAACACAACGCCATCTTCCAGGTCTTTGATTTCGAGGGTCGCGACGCGATCGAGAGCATCATTCTCACCGCGTCTGGCGGACCGTTTCGTGAAACACCGCTGGCGGAACTCGCGAATGTGACCCCCCAGCAAGCGACGGCCCATCCGAATTGGGAGATGGGCGCCAAGATCTCGATCGATTCGGCCACGATGATGAACAAGGGCCTCGAACTGATCGAAGCGCACTATTTGTTCAACATGCCGGCGACCGACATCGAGGTTCTCGTCCATCCCCAATCGATCGTCCACAGCATGGTCGGGTATGTGGACGGCTCGGTCTTGGCGCAACTCGGGACCCCCGACATGCGCACGCCGATCGCCTACACGCTGGCATGGCCCGAACGCATGGCAGCGCCCTCCGGCCGCCTCGACCTTGCCGAGATCGCCACGCTGACGTTCGAAAAACCGGACCTCTTGCGGTTCCCCGCGTTGCGTGTTGCGCGCGATGCGCTGGGCACCGGCAACGGTGCGCCGACCATTCTCAATGCGGCCAACGAAGTCGCCGTCGCAGCCTTCATGGAGGGCCAAATCGGGTTCATGGCCATTGTCTCGACGGTCGAACGAACTTTGGAGTCGATGGACGCGCAAACCCCGGGATCGTTGGCGGATGTCGTCGCGTTAGACGCCGACGCCCGCCGGGTCGCGGATCAGATTCTTGCCACAAGGGGAGGGGTCTAAGTTGGATTTCATTCTTGAATTCGCCTCACGGATTTGGCCGTTCCTTGCCGTCCTCACGCCAGTCATTTTTTTCCATGAACTTGGACACTTCCTGGTTGCGCGCTGGAATGGCGTTCAGGTCGAAATATTTTCAATTGGGTTCGGTGGAGAGATTTTCGGTTGGAATGACAAGCACGGGACACGCTGGCGCGTCAGTTGGGTTCCGCTCGGCGGCTATGTGAAATTCTTCGGCGATGCCGGCGCGTCTAGCGGCGAGGGGGAGGGCCTCGACGAAATGACGGCAGAAGAACGAGCCGTCAGTTTCCATCACAAGGGCCTATGGCAACGAGCGTCCATCGTCGTCGCCGGTCCGGTAGCCAACTTTGTCTTGGCGGTAGTTATCTTTGCGGTGATGTTCGCAACTCTTGGACGGTTGGAGGGGGAACCCCGCGTCCTTGAAGTACTTGCTGGAAGCGCCGCAGAAGAAGTCGGGTTGAAAACTGGCGATTTGATACTGACGCTAGATGGAAAGGCGATTGAACGCCTACGAGATCTGCAAGATTACGTCCAGCCAAGGCCGGGCGAAGAAATTCGCATGGAAGTATCGCGCGATGGTAAAATTTTGGTCATGGACGTGGTCCCGACCGCGACGGATCGCGATGTTTACGGACGAACCATAACCATCGGCCAAATCGGAATCAGTGGCCCCGTTCGACTAGAGAAGAAAGGGCCCATTAAATCCATCTGGTTAAGCGTCGAACAAAGTTATGCGGTAGCCGACTCGACCCTGAGTACCATCGCAAATGTCATTGCCGGAAAGCTACCTTTCAGCGTTTTCTCTGGCCCGGTTGGTATAGCCCACGTCACCTCGGAGGTGGCGAGGGTTAGCTTGTTGAGCCTGATCCAACTTGCCGCTGTTATCTCAGTCGCCATCGGTTTGTTTAATCTGTTCCCAATTCCTTTTTTGGATGGCGGCCACCTCGTGTTTTACGGCGCAGAGGCACTTCGCGGAAAACCTTTGAGCGAACGAGCCCAAGAATTCAGTATGCGCATTGGCTTGATTGCGCTCCTGACGTTCTTTGTCGCTGTAACGTTCAAGGATATAGAGACCTTGGGGGTCTTCAGTTTCCTCGGTGGCTTGTTTGGTTAGGTTGCTCATGCTTAGGTCCTGCGACCTTGGAGCGGTGCTCGCAGCAATTGGTTTTGCCATGG
>CALJDF010000032.1 GCA_938023835.1 uncultured Alphaproteobacteria bacterium | reverse complement strand
GCGCGCCGCCATCGAGTTGTTGGGCGCGACGTTGGTCGCGCGCACCAGTCGCCGCCTCGCAGTGTTGGGCGACATGCTCGACATGGGCGACGAAAGCCCAACCTTTCACAAGGACCTCGCGCCGATCATCGATGCCGCCTCGGTGGATTTGCTGTTTTGCTGCGGCCCCAACATGAAGGCGTTGGCCGATGCGCTGTCACCCGCCGTGTTGGGCGCATGGACCGACGACTCGGCATCATTGATCGACGCGGTTGTGGCCGAAGCGCGCCCCGACGATGTCTTCATGGTTAAAGGCTCCTTGGGCAGCCGCATGGCGCCCATCGTCCAAGCGCTCAAGGCGCTCGACCGTCAGCCCCAACGCGCGAACGGGGGGTAGGCATGCTGTTCAACTTTCTCGCACCCCTCGGCGATGACTTCGCGGTCTTCAATCTCTTCCGGTTCCTGACCTTCCGCACCGGTGGTGCGGTGATGACGGCTATGATCCTGAGTTTCATCCTTGGGCCGCCTTTGATCCGCTGGCTGCGCTCGATGCAGGCCAACGGTCAGCCCATTCGCGATGATGGCCCCGGTAGTCACCTGATTGCCAAAAAGGGCACGCCGACGATGGGCGGGTTCCTGATCTTGCTCAGCTTCGGTGTCTCGACGCTGTTGTGGGCCGACCTGACCAACGGCTTCGTGTGGGCCGCGTTGCTGGTCACCTTGGGCTTCGGTGCCATCGGATTCGTCGACGACTACTTGAAAGTCACCCGCGAAAGCCATCGCGGTGTTCCGGCACGGATCAAGTTCTTGGCCGAGATCGTCATCGCGTTGATCGCCACCGTCTGGATCATGAGCCTGATGGGTGCGCCGCTCGGTACCGGCCTCGCGGTCCCGTTTTTCAAAGATGTCTTGCTCAACCTGGGTTGGCTGTTCGCGCCATTCGCCATCTTCGTCATGGTCGGCGCGGGCAATGCCGTCAACCTAACCGACGGGCTGGATGGTCTGGCGATTGTCCCGGTGATGGTGGCCGCCGCTTCTTACGCGCTCATCGCCTATCTCGTCGGCAACGCGGTGTTCTCCAACTACCTCCAGATTCATGGCGTCCCCGGTGCGGGCGAATTGGCGGTATTCGCCGGTGCGCTGGTCGGCGGTGGACTTGGCTTCTTGTGGTTCAACGCGCCTCCCGCCAGCGTCTTCATGGGCGATACCGGCAGTCTGTCGATGGGCGGCGCGCTTGGCGTCGTCGGCGTCGTCACCAAACATGAACTGGTGCTTGGCGTTATCGGCGGGCTGTTCGTTCTGGAAACCGTCTCGGTCATGGTCCAGGTCGCGTCGTTCAAGCTGACCGGTCGCCGCGTTTTTCGCATGGCACCGCTGCACCATCACTACGAGGAAAAGGGCTGGGCCGAACCGACCATCGTCATTCGGTTTTGGATCATCGCCGTCATCCTCGCCCTCATCGGCCTTTCCACGTTGAAGCTCAGATGATCGCTTTGCCGACATACGCCGGTCGCACCGTCGCCGTTTTCGGGCTTGCCCGCACCGGCGCCGCGGCCGTGCGCGCGTTGCATGCAGCGGGGGCGAACGTCATCGCTTGGGACGACAACGAGGACAGGCGCACCGAACACGCCGGGGCTGGCGTCCAGCTGACAGATCTCAATCAATGTCGTTTTGACAATATCGATGCATTGGTTCTCAGCCCCGGCGTGCCCTTCACGCATCCCGAACCGCATGACGTGGTCAAGAACGCCCAAGCTGCAGACGTCCCCGTGATCGGTGATGTCGAATTGTTCGCGGCATCAAAGCCATCGGCCAAGGTCGTCGGTATCACCGGCACGAACGGCAAATCGACCACAACCGCGCTGCTCGGTCATCTTCTCAAGTCGGCCGGCCGCCAGGTCGAGGTCGGTGGCAATATCGGCCGCCCGGTGCTGGATTTCCCTGTCCTAGCGGCCGACGGCGCCTATGTCGTCGAGTTGTCGTCCTACCAACTCGATCTCGCGCCGTCATTGGTCTCCGACGTCGCCGTGCTGATCAACATCAGCCGCGATCATCTCGACCGCCACGGCGATATGGCCGGCTATGTCGCGGTCAAGCGCCGTATCTTTAACGGCCAGCACGGCGCCAACGCGGCTGTGGTCGGGGTTGATGACGATCACTCCCGCGCCACGTATCAGTGGCTCAAGGATCAAGGCCACGCCAACCTCATCCCCATCGCGGTCGGTCAAACCCTCGCGCACGGCGTCTACGTCTTCAATGGCGTCTTGCATGACCGGATGGGAGACGCCAACACCACGGTGGCGCTCGCCGGCATCAAAACGCTCCGCGGCGCGCATAACTGGCAGAACATCGCCGCCGCCTATGCGGCCGCGCGTTGCCTGGGTCTTAGCTCAAACCAAATTGCGACGGCGCTGCCGACGTTCCCCGGCCTAGCCCATCGGGCAGAAAGCCTCGCCGTCATCAACGGCATCGAATACATCAACGACAGCAAGGCGACGAACGCCGAGGCTGCCGCCCGTGCCCTTGCCACCTTCGACGACATCTACTTGATCGCCGGCGGTCGCGGCAAAGAAGGTGGCTACGCCGCGCTCGACCCGTTCCTCAATCATGTGCGCCACGCTTACCTGATCGGAGAGGCTGCCCCAGACCTTGCCGCGGCATTTGCCGGCAAGGTTGAGACGACACGATCAGGCACGCTGGGCTCTGCGGTGGCGGCCGCAACCCAGGCGGCGCAAAGGGCAGGGGGCCGTCCCATCGTGTTGTTGTCCCCGGCTTGCGCCTCGTTCGATCAGTTTCCCGATTACGCCGCTCGGGGCGATGCTTTCTGCGCGCTTGTCGCCAATCTCAAGAACGGCGGTGCGGCATGATCGAATTCGGGCGCACCGATCGCAGCATCGTGGGTCGCTGGTGGTGGACCGTCGACCGGTGGACGCTTGCGGCGTGCTTGGTGACCATGGCGGTCGGCATCGTCTTGATCATGGCGGCCAGCCCGGCGGTGGCCGATC
>CALJDF010000031.1 GCA_938023835.1 uncultured Alphaproteobacteria bacterium | reverse complement strand
ATGTATTTGTTGGCTGGTGAGTACGTGATCAACGACGTCGGGATTTTGCGGCCAGGTGCCTATTGCTGGTGGCGCGAGAACCAATTCCATGGCCCGTATGGCTCACAAACTGGGTTCATGTTCTTCATCCGTACCGACGGTGGAAAGCTGGCCAACATCATCAAAGACGAGATCATCCCGGTGAACTACCAGGCACCGCACGCCCCGTCCCTACCGGATGAGTTGCATCCCTACAATGCCGAATTGCCGCGCGTGAAAAACTACTGACCGATCCAAAGGAGGCCGGCCTGGCGCGTCCGCATATTCTGTTTGTCCAGGCTCAATTTCTGCCCTGGGATGACGGTGTCGTCGGCGGTGCGCGCACCGACGTTCAAGTCAAAACGCTGTCGCACGATAGAGACAACGGTGGATCTAGTCTCATCCTGCGCTACCCCAAGGGCTGGCGACGCGATGAGCCGGAGATACTGAATGCGACCGAGGAGTTTTTTGTTCTCGACGGGGTCCTAGAGATCAACGGTCGGTCCTATGGACGGCACGCCTATGCAAATTTGCCGGCCGGCTAAGTCCGGCAAACCGCCGGTGCGTCAGAGGGTGCAACGGTTCTGACGTTCTTTGATCGCGAACCGCATTTGACCAAGGAAGCCGAAACGGCCGTCGATGCCGCGCGGTTGGTCGAGCATATCGACACGCTGGACATGCCCTGGGTCGGCGGCGCCGAAGGCAGCGTGACCGGCAAACCGCTGAGCCATGGCATCGAAACCAAGAAGCTCCGCGTCGACCCGGATACGGCGGAGCAAAGTTTACTTTACACCGCACAACCGCAACACGGCCCTCCGGGGATCATGAAGGGTAAATTAGGCCATCCCATGATCGAGGAGATCTTTACGCTTTCCGGAACCTACGTTTTTGCCGATGCCGGCATGATGGGCCCCGGCGGCTATTGCTGGTGGCGCGAGAACGAGTTCCATGGACCTGCCGGCAGCCTGACCGGATACAACCTCTTCATCCGCGTGGTTGGCGGGCCGCTGCGCAATATCTTTTCGGACGAGCCCTTCCCATTCACCTTTACCCCGAAGCACAACCCTTCATTGCCCGACGACTTCAAGCCATATGGCCAGCCCTACCCCTATCCCGCTGAATACTAAGGGATATTGCGCAGGGCTCGCGCCATAAGGGCACTGGATTATGGCCGACGACTACCTTAAGATGTATCGATCAGGGCCGAATTGTATTCGTCTATCCAAAAGGGGATCGGGATGGGCAAGAAAACGCTCGAACTGACCAAACGCGATGCGACCGCCGTAAGGCTGGCCTTCGATAAGGAAATCGAAGGCTTGTTCGGTCGGGGCAAGAACATCACCCACATCACTGCGCCAGACTGGGCCGTTCACCAACTCGGCGCCCGTGACGGCGCCTACAAAGGGCTGCGGATCGCGTCACAGCGCGAGAAGACCGACCAGGCCGCCATCATTTTCGACGACTAAAGTTAGCGCACCCATACGCCGCCCTTTATCTATTGGGGGGGGGGGGGGCGAGGTGTCGATGTCGCCCTGTCGCGCCGCCGCAAAGGTAGCGCCGGCTTTGTAGCTCGTCCCTTCCGTCCCTTGGATGTGAAATTGGCCGCCCTGCTCTTTGGTGGCGTCGGAGCCGCCTTTGTAGAAGGAGCCGTGGAATGAAATGCTCTTGGTGCCGTTCGAACCGGAGCCGGCGAAATCTCGCTTATTTGAAGCCGAGACAGAGACACTACTGAAGTTTGCCCCGTCGAAATTGGTCACGGTGACGCTGCCGCTTTGGCTGCCAAAGTTCCGCGCGTTCTGGAACTTGCCGACGGCCTGGTAGCGCACGCCGTTGTTGTCCACGGAACCGTTGAGGTGCCCCACATAGGTCGCCGTTCCCGTGGTTGGCATCTCCCCCGTGGTCGACAGGACGCCGGCCACCCATGTCGCGAGATGGAAGCGATCAACGTTGTTCGAAACGTCTTTCGCGTCGACCGTCCAGTAGCCCCACTGGAGGAACTCGCAAGCGCAGAAACTGACGCCGCTCGGCAGGAACCCGGTCACTTTAACGACGTCCTGGTTTACCATGAACATGCGCATGCGGGAGGCCGTTGTGCCGTCGATCGTGCTTGCTGTCTGTGTCGAATCGCACGCACCGAAAGTGTTGTCGTCGATGAACGTGCCCCGACCGCTCGACGCGGAAGTCGTACCAAATCGGAGTTCATAATTACGCGAATCGTCTTCGACTTGGACGCCGAACTCGCCATCTGGGCGATTCGTACTCGCATTGGTCGTGATCCGCACCGCTGTCGGATCGCCGGGCGATCCAGTAACGCTGTCATCGTTCTCGACGATGAACGTCGGGAACGACGAGGTCGTGTTGCGCTCGACCAAACCGCCGACATAACCGTTCAGCGCACGCGAAGTGCCTGTGGTCCCGACCCCGCTCGGCGTGGTGGTCGGCGAAGCGACGAGATCAAAGGCATACGTCGTCAGCGAAGAGTTGAAGGGGCTCTGCAGCGCCAGGCTGGTCGTGAGTGTGTTCTGGCCGCTTGGGTAGGTATCATTGGTAAGGACGAAATGGGAGATATTGCCGCTGCTATCGGTAAAGAGCGACGCCCCATCAGACCCGGGCACGCTGCCGATACCGGACTGGTCCCGCACGATGAACGAGGTTGCGGATGTCCGTTGCGACCCGCGGAACCCACCGGTGATGGACGGTTGGCTCTGACTATTGGTAATGAAGGTGCCCGAATGCCCCAGAAATACGGATTGCTGGGCCGACCCTTGGCCGACAATCCCGAGCGTCGCCTGTAGCGTCGCACTAGAAGTCCCCTAGTCCGCGCCGCGCACGCGATAGAAGGGCGACGAGGTCGCGGTCGAGACGGAAATATTCGACGGCACCGACCGCAGGAACGGTATATCGGTGGAGAGGCCGTTCAAGAAATCCTTTCGGAGTGCAAACGCCTGAACCAGGAACCCGGTGTCCGATTTCGACGTATCGAAGGGGAAACCGGCGAAGACAAACGCCTTGTTCGAGTTGCTCTCGGTCAATTCGTAGAACAAGAATCGCTGGTCGCTCGACAGCACACCGGTGCCGCTTACGCTGCCGAACGGCGTCGTGCCCGCACTGGTCAGCGAGAACGTCCCGGTCTGAACAGGCAAGCTGAGCGTTGACGACCCGAGACTGGCCGCGAAGGTGCAGCCGCTGGCGGAGGCTTGTTTGAAGCCGATTTTGCGGGTCGTATCGGGATCGATCGCAAGCGT
>CALJDF010000030.1 GCA_938023835.1 uncultured Alphaproteobacteria bacterium | reverse complement strand
GGGCGAGAGCGGGGTGCCGTCGATCGCCACCGCATCGCCCTGTTCGAAGGTGATGGTGATGTAGGTCGGCTTGTCGGGGGCGTTTTCGGGCGAGACTGTGCGCGAATGCACGTGCTCGTCGGCCTCGTCCCAGGGATCTTCGAGGGCTTTGCCTTCGGAGGACGTGTGCAACAGATTCGCGTCGGTCGAGAACGGGGCTTCGCCGCGCTTGTCCTTGGCGATGGGAATTTGGTGTTGCTCGGCGAATTCGATCAACTTGGTGCGAGACACAAGATCCCACTCGCGCCACGGCGCAATGACGGTGATATCCGGATTGAGCGCGTAATAGCCAAGCTCGAACCGGACCTGATCGTTGCCCTTGCCGGTGGCGCCGTGGGAGACCGCATCGGCGCCGGTGGCGGCCGCGATCTCGATCTGCCGCTTGGCGATCAGGGGCCGCGCGATCGAGGTGCCCAGCAAATAGACGCCTTCGTATACGGTATTGGCGCGAAACATCGGGAAGACGTAGTCGCGGACGAATTCCTCGCGCAGATCTTCGATGTAGATTTCTTTCACGCCGAACATTTCGGCCTTGGCCCGGGCCGGTTCGATTTCCTCGCCCTGTCCCAAATCGGCCGTGAAGGTGACGACCTCGCAGTTGTAGGTCGTCTGCAGCCACTTGAGGATCACCGAGGTGTCCAGCCCGCCCGAATAGGCGAGTACCGCCTTTTTGATCTGTTTGGTCATGATGCCGTGCCGCTTGAAATGAGGGCGCGGAGTATAGGGATGCCCGCGATTTGGGCAATGGCAGGGCGCTAGGGCGCCTGCCAGCGCGGCGCGCCGTCGGGCCCGTTGACCGTCAGATTGCCGCCCGCCGTATCGGTGGTGGTGATCGCCGCGCGGACCGTGTCGTCGGCATCTCGGAGCGCGACGCTGCCGCCATTTTCCGCACCCACAAGCTCGACGCGGGGGAGCGAATCCGGGCTCAGCACGCTGATCCGGTTGGCGAAGATTTCGGCGCCGCCGTCTTCAATTTGGATTAGGGCCTCGCCATTCCGGTCGGACAGCGAAAAGAACGGCACGTTGTTGACCATCTTGGCAACGGCCGAAACGCCCGGCCGCATGCGAATTTCCATCCCAAAGTCGTCGTCCGTGACGGTGCCGCCGAAAAAGGCCGCGCGGTCGCCGATGCCGAAGAGCGACAGGCGGCCACCTTGGCTGGGCGACGAATTGTTTAGCACCGCGACCGGTTGGTCTTCGGAATTGAAGAGGGTGAGTTCGGCGCCGAGCTTGGTCGGTACAAGCGCCGCACGAACTTTGTTTTGGTCGTTGAGGATGGAGACGCCGTGCAGTTCGGCGGTGCCGGTTTCACCCGACAAAACGATGGTCGGTTCACCTGCGGCATTGTGCAGCACGAGGTCGATTTCTTTGCCACCGATGATTTCGTCGAGAAACGGCAGAACCAGCGCGATCGCCGCCGCAACGACCACCGCGGCGGTGACGATCGACAAGGTGTTGCGGCTACGTTCGAGGCGCGCGATGCGCTCTTCCAGCATGGCTTCGGCGGTGGACATCGGACACTCCTGGGCTCACGGCGCTGACCTGACGGTAGCGCGCGGGCTGGCGAGGGTCCAACGAACAGGGTTCAGAAAGCGTTAACGTCGGGCTTATTGGTATCATCGACCTTTGGCCAGCGAACAAAAGCCAGTCGCCAGTACGCGATGAAATTGATGATCAGGATGACTGACAGAAGAATCCACCACACCGAATATCCCGTCTTGTGCAAGATGCGCACGGTGGCCCAGAGGGCGAGCCCTAGGATGACGAGGGCAGCAAAGCCGACAGCTCGTATATCATTGTGCATCCGTTGCTACATCGACGCGGCATTTAGTTGCGGGCCACGCAACGAGCCCAAACAATAAAAACACGACCAGCCAGCCAATTGCCGGCACAAAGAGCAGCAGCGAGAGGGCCGGATGGAACCCGGCGCGCCTAAAGATCCGCCATGTCGGATAGATTAGGATAACCGCAAAGAATAGTGATTCTTCAAGAATTTCCATGTGCCCTCTATGGAAAGGTTAGGCCGCGAAACGTGACGATTACCGAACCGCACTTGCGCGCTGTTTGACGCTGGCGGACTTGAGTTGGCCGCAGGCGGCCATGATGTCGCGGCCGCGGGGGGTGCGGACGGGCGAGGAATAGCCTGCGTTATTGACGATCTCGGCGAAGGCTGCGATGGCGGCGTTGGTCGAGCATTCGTAGGGCGCGCCGGGCCAGGCGTTGAACGGGATCAAGTTGACCTTGGCGGGGATGCCCTGGAGCAGCCGGACGAGTTCGCGCGCATCCGCCGGGCTATCGTTGACGTCTTTCAGCATGACGTATTCGAACGTGATGCGGCGTGCGTTGCTGCTGGACGGGAAATGCCGACAGGCGTTGAGCAAATCTTTGATCGGATATTTGCGATTGAGCGGCACCAGCTCGTCGCGCAAGTCGTCGCGCACGGCATGGAGCGAAATAGCGAGGCCCACACCGAGGTCTTCACCGACCCGCGCGATTTCCGGCACCACCCCGGACGTCGACAACGTGATGCGGCGCTTGGAAATAGCGATGCCTTCTTGATCCATCACGATGCGCAACGCTTTGGCGACGTTATCGTAGTTGTACAAGGGCTCGCCCATGCCCATGAGGACGATGTTGGAAATCAGCCGGCCTTCTTTGGGCGAGGGCCATTCGCCGATGTCGTCGCGAGCATGAAGCACTTGCGCGACGATCTCGCCCGCCGAGAGGTTCTTGACCCAGGGCTGCGTGCCAGTATGGCAAAAGCGGCAATTCAAGGTGCAGCCGACTTGAGAAGACACACAGAGCGCGCCGCGGTCTTCTTCGGGGATCAAGACCGTCTCGATGTCCTGATTGGGGCCGAACGACATCACCCATTTGCGGGTGCGGTCGGACGAGACCAAGCCTTCGACGACCGTGCCGCGGGCCAAATGAAAATGGGTGTCGAGGTCGGCTCGCACGCCTTTCGAGATGTTGGTCATGTCGGCAAAGCTGCGCGCGCCGCGATAGTAGATCCAATGCCAAAGCTGATTGGCGCGCATGCGCACGCTGCGCGCCGGCACGCCGATCTCAGCCAGGGCGGCGGCAATTTCCTCGCGGGTGAGGCCGATCAGCCAGCGACGGATGTCGAGGGCGGGGACCACCTCGGGCGTATCAACGGCTAGGGACATGGGGGTGTTCTAACGCCCCGGCGGCGGCGCGGAAAGCGCTTAGCGGACCTTGCAGGCTTTGTTGATCGCGTTGCGGGCCGCCGTGAAGCCGGACAGGGAATAGGTGTCGATGGTGAGCGTGCCCCGGCTGGAGGTGCCGCGGATGACCATTTTGTTGCCGCGAATCATGGCTTGAACCAGCTTTTTGTCGGTTTCGGCATCGCGCGCCCAGGCGGTATCGCCGTCGGTGAACAGCTCGAAATCCTGGCCGTCGACCTCGAGCGTGACGTCGGAGCCCTGCTTGTAGGTGTAGCCTGTGTAGATGCTGACTTCGTCCTTTACCCCACGGCCCGGCCGATGGGTGACGAGGATATAGATGTCGCCGCGGCGGACGTTCTTGGGCTCGGAGGTCCATTTATCGGGCGAAGAGGACATATAGCAGACGTCGCTGCCACCCTCTTTGTAGATGAGCGCTTCCCAGGCCCGGTAATCGCCGATGAGTTTAGGGGTGCTTTGCGCATGGACCGGCGCGGCGAAGAGCCAAGCGGTTAGAACGAAAAGGATCAATCGTGTGGCTGCGCGCATTGGGTCAATACATAGCGGGCGGCGAATCCGATTTCAAACGCTGATCGTCGGGGCGCGCCAGCTGGGGCGTCGGTGCCCGGCCAAATTCTCGTGAGTGACGGCAAATCGGCGCGCGGACCCCAATGGCCAAAGCGCGGCACATAGGCTAACCGTTAGATCATGACGGGCACGAGCCACCATGACGGATAGCGACGACAGCGCGCCGGTACGGGCGCACTACGAAGCCCTGCCCTACCCCACGCGCGACCCGGCCGACGAGCGCCATCGCCTGATCACGGGCTCGCCCAGCCATTTGGACGAACTCAATCACTACGTCTTCGGCGGGCGCCTGGATATGGGCAAGCCGTTTCGGGCGCTGGTCGCGGGCGGCGGCACCGGGGATGTAGCTATCATGTTGGCTCAGCATTTAGCTGATCGCGTTCCTGGGGGACACGTCGATTACCTCGATCTGAGTGCTGCCTCGCAGGCCGTGGCGCGGGCGCGCGCCGAGGTGCGCGGG
>CALJDF010000029.1 GCA_938023835.1 uncultured Alphaproteobacteria bacterium | reverse complement strand
AGATCGCGCGAAACGCGAAGTCTTTGTTGGATTTCAGTCTTGTAGGCGGCCGCAACACGGCAGTTTCCATGCCCTAGGGTCAACCTCAGCCGCCGAGGAACATCTCTGCAACCTCGCGGTTGGCCAGCAAGTTGGCGCCGGTGTCCTCGTGCCGATTGCGACCCAATGCGAGGACATACCCGCGGTCGGCCAATGCCAGCGCGTCCTTTGCGTTTTGCTCGACCATCAGAATGGCGACGCCGGTCGCGTTGATCTCTTTCACCTTGTCGAAAACCATATCCGTGAACAGCGGCGACAGGCCGGCGGTCGGCTCGTCGAGCAACAGCAATTTGGGTTCGAGCATGAGTGCCCGTCCCATGGCGACCATTTGCCGCTGGCCACCCGACAAGCTGCCGGCTGGTTGGCGGCGCTTTTCGACCAGCGCCGGGAAAATCTCGTAAACCGCTTCGAGTTGGCCCGAAAAATCGTCGTCACGCAGGAAGGCGCCCATCTCTAGGTTCTCGTGAACGGTGAGCGTCGGGAACACGTTTTTCTCTTGCGGGACGTAACACACACGCAAGCGCGCCACCTCGTCGGGGCGGCGACCGGTTATTTCTTGGCCGTCAAAACGAATGTTTCCTTCGCGGATTTTGACCAGACCAATGATGGCTTTCATGGCCGTCGACTTCCCCGCGCCGTTCGGACCGACGATGACGACGATTTCGCCGTCCTCGACCCGCATGTCGATGCCATTGAGGATATCGACGCCGCCATAGCCGCCGTAGAGCGCCTGGGCCTCGAGCAGGCTCATGCGTTCTCCTCCGGGGGCAAACGGGCGCTGCGCCCACCACCAAGATAGGCGTCCAGAACTTCCTGGTTTTGACGAATGTCGTCCATCGACCCTTGGGCAAGTACCGCACCCTCGGCCATGACGATGATGGGATGGCAAAGCTTGGACACGAGGTCCATGTCATGATCGATGATGCAGAAGGTGTAGCCGCGTTCTTCGTTGAGACGACGAATGTCGTCAGCGAGTTTCACCATCAGCGTGGGGTTGACCCCGGCGCCCGGCTCATCGAGCAGCACGATGTCAGGATTGCTCATCATGGTGCGGCCGAGTTCGAGGAGCTTTTTTTGGCCACCCGACAAGTTGCCGGCATATTCGCCCGCGACATGGGTGAGGCCGAGGAAATCGAGCACTTCTTTGGCTTTGTCGCGCACCTGCTTTTCTTCGATGGTGACACGACCCCAGAGAAACCACGTCCGCAGGACATTCTCGCCCGACTGCCCGGCCGGCACGACCATCAAATTGTCGATCAGCGACATGCGCTCGAACGCGGCGGGGATCTGAAAGGTTCGCATCAAGCCCCGTTTGAACAGGTGATGCGCGGGCAGGCCGGTCACGTCCTGCCCGTTGAGAACGACGCGTCCGGCGTCGGGTTTGATGAATCCCGCAACGATATTGAACAGCGTTGTCTTGCCGGCACCATTGGTCCCGATCAGCGCGGTGATCGTGCCCTTGCCGATATCGAATGATGCCTCGTCGACGGCGCGAATGCCGCCAAAGCTTTTTGTGATGCCGCGAATCGACATCATCGGCGCGCTTTCGACCTGCGCGACGCCTCCCACGGCCATCCAAAACACCCCTGCTTTTCTTTTAGCTTAGCGGGCCACCCGGCGGCGCACAAACCGATGTGCAACTATCGCTTCGCGGCATCCTGGTTTTTTTTTAGCACGTATTCCATTTTGCGCACGGCGAGTCGGGTGAGTTCAGCCTCGCTGGCGCGGGGGTCGCCGACAATCGATGTTTCCGTGTTGGTGACCGGGTCGATGACCGACACCTTCACGTAAGCGCCGATGTGATGGAATTCGATGAGATAGTGCGGGCGCGTCATGGTTCCTCGGTCGAAAGCATGCCCCCTCCTCGGCCACGCCGCAAATCGAACTTGACGGCTGGGCGTGCGGCGACTCCATTAGGGAACCACCAATAGCGAGTGACCCCTTGACCAGTGACCCGGCGGAGACCTCCGCGGTAGGACCGCAAGACACCGTTGCGCAGCGCTTTGCCCTGATCCGCGAGCCGAACTTTCGGCGCATGTGGATCGTGGGTGGCGCGAGCATGGCGCTGCAGTGGCTGGAAATGCTGGCCGGGAGCATCTTCGTCTTTGCCTATACCCAGTCGGGGTTTGCGGTCACCCTCGTCACACTGGCGCGCGCGGCGCCGATGGTGCTTTTCGGGTTGATCGCTGGCGCCCTCGCCGAAAGGGTGAGCCGCCGCAACCTGTTGATCGCCGGCTACACGATGCTGATCGTCACGTCGGGCGCGCTCGGCGTCCTCGCGGTCACCAACCTCATCACACCGTGGCATGTCGGCATCGGCATGTTCCTGACTGGCACTGTGTTCTCTATGGAGTTCCCGATTCGGCGCAACATGTTGGGCGAATTCGCCGGCATGGATCGGATTTCGACCGCCATGGGGTTGGATTCCGTCGCACGCAATGGGATGCGCATCATCGGCCCACTCGCCGGCGGGGCCTTGATGCAGTTCGTCGGTATTGAGGGCGCCTACTTCTTAGCGATGGGCACCTATGTCTGCCTGGTCTACATGCTGTTGCGCGTCGATAACGTGCGCACCCCGGCCGAAGCCGGCGGCCCATCCTTGATGTCGACGATCATCGAAGGAGTCCGCTTTGCCCGCAGCGACAAAGCGGTCCTCGGCATGCTGTCGATCACCATCGTGATGAACATCTGGGCCTTTCCCTACATGGCGATGGTGCCGGTGATCGGCCATGAACGTCTCGGCTTATCGGAGCTTCCGATCGGAATGTTGGTCGCAACCGAGGGCTTCGGCGGCTTGATGGGCGCGCTTTTGATCGCCGCGCGCGGCAGCGCCTGGACCACGGCCTATCGCAAAATGTACTTCTTCGGGTCGTGCATCTTCATGGCGGCGATCGTCGGCTTTTCGCTGTCGTTGTGGTTCGAGGCGTCGCTCTTGATCGTGTTGATCGGTGGGCTCGGCGTGGCCGGGTTCTCGACAATGCAAGGAACGTTGCCCTTTGTCATTGCGCCGCCGGCCATGCGATCACGGGTGTTAGGCCTCTTGTCCGTGTGCATCGGCACTGGCCCGGTCGGCATTCTCCACCTCGGACTGATGGTGACGCTGTTCGGGCCATCGCTGGCAACGACCATCATTGGCCTCGAGGGCCTGATCGCGATGGTCGCAGTTTGGATATGGATTAAGGAAGTGCGTTAGGCGGCGGCGTAGCGCTGGATGTCATGGGCCGACCAGACATGGGTCAGTGCAGCCACCAGATCGTCCATCATCCCGTCGGTGTGAAGCGGTGACGGGGTGAAGCGCAACCGCTCGGTACCGCGCGGCACCGTCGGATAATTGATCGGCTGGACATAAACGCCGAAGTCGCTGAGCAGCATGTCGGAGGCCCGCTTGCAACACGGCGCATTGCCAACCATCAGCGGGACAATGTGTGTCACCGATTCCAGCAACGGCAAACCCGCATTGCGGAATCGGGTCTTGAGCGACGCGGCGCGCTCCTGATGACGGACACGCAATTCGTTGTGGACCTTGAGGTGTTGCACGCTCGCCAACGCACCTGCGGCAATGGCCGGCGACAGTGACGTCGTGAAGATAAATGAGGCGGCGTAACTGCGGACGACGTCGACGATCGTCGACGATGCGGCGATATAGCCGCCCATGACGCCAACCGCTTTGCCAAGTGTGCCTTCGATGACCGTCAAACGGTGGGCGAGGCCTTCGCGTTCGGCAACACCGCCCCCGCGCGGTCCATACAGGCCTACCGCATGCACTTCGTCGAGATAGGTCATCGCCCCGTACTTGTCGGCGAGATCGCAAATCTCGGCGATGGGCGCGATGTCGCCGTCCATCGAGTAGACGGACTCGAAAGCAATGAGTTTCGGCACATCGGGATCGGTTTCCTTGAGCAACTGCTCCAGGTGTTCGAGGTCGTTGTGGCGGAAGATTTTCTTTTCGGCGCGGCTCGCGCGAATGCCGGCAATCATTGAAGCGTGGTTCAACGAATCCGAGAAGATCACGCAACCCGGCAGAAGTCCTGCCAGCGTGCCAATCGTGGCTTCGTTCGAGATGTAGCCAGAGGTGAACAGCAGCGCGGCCTCTTTGCCATGCCAATCGGCAAGCTCGCGCTCAAGCAGCACATGGTAGTGGTTGGTGCCGGAGATGTTGCGGGTGCCGCCAGCGCCGGCGCCAACGGTGTGCAACGCCTCTTCCATCGCATTGATGACGACGGGGTTTTGCCCCATGCCCAGGTAATCGTTCGAACACCACACCACCACTTCGTCTTGATGGTTGCCGTGGTGATAGGTCGCACGCGGAAAATCACCGGCGTGACGCGCCAAATCAGCGAAGACGCGATAACGGCCTTCTTCCTTCAGCGCCCCGATTTTGCGGGCAAAGAATGCTTCATAATCCATCGGTACCGGACCTTTTCTGGGACTTTATGTG
>CALJDF010000028.1 GCA_938023835.1 uncultured Alphaproteobacteria bacterium | reverse complement strand
TCTCCAACCTGGCCGTGGCACGCATCATCGTGTCGCCGCGCATGGCGATCGATCCGAAGATGATCGAGGTCGACGCGCCACAGGCCAACGACCTGGGACGCGTGACCTACGCGAACGCCATCACGCTGACGCCCGGCACGGTATCGGTGCGCATGTTGCCGAGCGGTCGCATTTTGGTCCATGCGCTGACGACGGCGTCTGCCGAGGATTTGGAGTCCGGCACCATGGCGCGTCGCACCAAGGGCCTGACGGGCTGATGTTCACCGCAGCCGCCATCGGCATTCTTGTGACCATGTCGCTCGCTTTGATGCGCGCACTGCTGGGCCCGACAACCTTCGATCGCATTCTCGCGCTCAATATGGTCGGCACGAAGACCACGTTGTTGATTGCGGTCGTCGGCTTCCTGACCGACCGCCCGGACTTCATGGACATCGCCCTGGTATACGCGCTGATAAACTTCATCGGCGTGATCGCGGTATTGCGCTACACAAAATACGGCGAGTTTCTCACCGAGGGGAGCGCAGAAGAGTAGTGGCAGCCACCCTCGATATCTTGAGCTGGATTCTCATTGTGATCGGCGCCGGGCTGAGCATTGTTGGCGCCGTTGGGCTCCTGCGTTTCCCGGACTTCTTCACGCGCCTGCACGCCGCGGGGATCGCCGATACCCTGGGCGCCTGGGCATTGATGGTCGGTATCCTGCTGCAAGCCGAGAGCTGGCTGGTCGCGGTCAAGTTGATCCTGATCGTGGTCTTTTTGTTCTTCACCAGCCCGACCGCGACCCATGCGCTGGCGCGCGCGGCGTTGGCGAGCCGGTTGAACCCTTGGACCAAAAATGCGACGGGGCCAAAACCGTGATCCTCGCGATCGATATCGCGTTGTTGGTGATGCTCGCAGTTGTCGGTATCGCGATCATTCGCCTGCGCAACCTATTTGCCGTGGTCATGTTATCCGGCATTTACAGCTTGCTGATGGCGAGCACGTTCGTGTTGCTGGACGCGGTCGATGTCGCCTTTACCGAAGCCGCCGTCGGTGCCGGCATCTCGACGGTGTTGCTGCTGGGCGTGCTGACCTTGACCAAGAGTCGCGAGAAGATTCCGGTGACCACGCCGCTGCTGCCGCTGGTCACCGTCGTCGTGACCGGCGCCTTGTTGATCTACGGCACCTGGGACCTGCCGGCTTTCGGCGATCCCAATGCGCCGGCCCATCGTCACGTCGCACCAGAATACTTGGCGGAGGCAACACATGAGACCGGTGCACCGAATGTGGTGACGGCTGTGCTCGCCAGCTACCGCGGCTACGACACGTTGGGCGAGGTGACGGTGATCTTCACCGCCGGAATCGGTGTGTTGCTGCTGCTCTCGGGTAGCGGCGTGTTGCGCCGACGCGAGCCCGAAGAGAACGATGACAAGCCCGGGGGCGCGGCGTGAAGCATCATCTGATCCTCCGCGTCATCGCCAAGCTGACCATCCCCGGCATCTTGCTGTTTGGACTTTATGTTCAGTTCCACGGCGATTATGGGCCGGGCGGCGGGTTTCAAGCCGGCGTGATCTTCGGGGCCGGGTTCATTTTGTATGGCTTGGTGTTCGGCCTGCAGAATTTGCGACGGGTGGCGCCGGCTTCGGTCACGACGACCTTCATCGCCTTGGGGGTCTTGATCTTTGCCGGGGTCGGCATCGCGTCGCAGCTTTTGGGCGGAAACTATCTCGACTATGACGTGCTCGCCGCCGACCCCCATGCCGGGCAGCACCTCGGGATTTTGGTGGTCGAGCTTGGCGTGGGGATCACTGTGGCCGCAGTGATGATCACGATCTTTATGACGTTTGCCGGACGCGAGCGCTGAGCATGGAAGTTCATGGCCACTTCAATTATTGGATCGTCGTCGTCCTGATGATGATCGGATTCTACGCATTGATCGCGCGCGGCAATCTGATCAAGAAGATTGTCGGCCTGAACATCTTCCAGGCCTCGGTGTTCTTGCTGTTTATCAGCTTCGGTAAGGTCAGCGGCGGCTCGGCCCCGATTATTGCCGAAGGCATTCAGGCCTACTCAAACCCGCTTCCGCACGTGTTGATCCTGACAGCCATCGTTGTCGGCGTGGCGACGACGGCGCTGGGTCTGGCGTTGGTCGTGCGCATCAACGAGGCCTACGGCACGATCGAAGAAAACGAAATCGCGCAAATGGACAGCGAGACATGATCTCGCAAATCCCAGCGCTTCAGGTTGTCATCCCGCTGATCGGTGCGCCGCTGTGCATCATCTTGCGGCGCGGTGCCCTGCCCTGGCTGGTCGCCCTGCTCGTGAGCTGGGTTGCCTTGGCGATGGCGGCGACATTGTTGAGCCAAGTTGCCGACGGCACAGTCATTTCCTACGCCATCGGCGGTTGGTTGGCACCGCTCGGGATCGAATACCGCGTCGACGTGCTGAACGCCTTGATGGTGCTGTTGGTCGCCGGGACGAGTAGCATCGTTTTGCCCTTCGCCTACAAGTCTGTCGCCAAGGAAATCCCCGAGGACCGGCACTACCTCTTCTATAGCGGTTTCTTGCTGATGCTGACCGGGTTGCTGGGGATGGCGATCACCGGTGATGCCTTCAACGTGTTCGTCTTCATTGAAATCTCATCGCTGTCGTCCTACGCCATGATCGCGATGGGCCGTGACCGACGCGCCCTCTCGGCGGCCTTTACCTATTTGGTCATGGGGACCGTGGGGGCGACGTTCTTCCTGATCGGCGTGGGCTTGATCTACGCCGTTACCGGCACATTGAACATGGCCGACTTGGCCGAACGCTTGCCGCCGATTCACGAGAGCCGCACGGTGCTGGCGGCGTTTGCGTTTATTTCGGTCGGGATCTTGCTCAAGCTGGCGCTGTTCCCGCTGCATCTGTGGTTGCCCAACGCCTACACCTATGCGCCGTCGGTGGTGACCGCGTTTCTTGCGGCAACCGCGACGAAGGTGGCGCTCTATCTGCTGCTGCGGTTCGGTTACACGGTGTTTGGCGCCGACTTCGTATTCAACATCGTGCCCTCGTCCGAAGTGCTGCTGGCACTGGCCCTCGCGGGCGTCGTCGTGGCCTCGACGGTGGCGATTTTCCAAAACGACGTGAAACGACTCCTCGCCTATTCGAGCGTTGCGCAGGTCGGCTACATCGTTCTCGGGATCAGCTACGCGAACGTCACCGGGCTCACGGCGTCGATCGTTCACATCTTCAACCATGCGGCCACCAAGGGTGCTTTGTTCTTGGTCATGGGATGCATCGCCTATGCCGCCGGTGCGTGCCGCTTGGAGAGCTTCGCCGGACTCGGCAAACGCATGCCGCTGACCATGGCAGCGTTCGTGATCGGTGGGCTCAGCTTGATCGGGGTCCCGTTGACCGCCGGCTTCGTCAGCAAATGGTACTTGGTGCTGGGTGCGCTGGAAAAAGGTTGGTGGCCGGTCGCGGTGGTCATCTTGGCGTCCTCGTTGCTGGCCGCGGTCTACGTTTGGCGCGTGGTCGAGATCGCCTACTTCCGTGACCCGCCGACCGACGGTCCGGTCTTGAGCGATCCGCCGCTCGCACTTTTGGCGCCGACCTGGATCTTGACCGGGGCGTGCGTTTACTTCGGGATTGAAACGTCGTTGTCGGTCGGCTTTTCCGAACAAGCCGCGCGGTTCTTGATGGGCGGTTCCTGACGTGACCGGCGACATGCTGCTCATCCTGATGCTGATCATTCCGCTTGGCGGCGCGGTGGTCATTTCGATGCTCGATCGCGCGCCCAATCTGCGCGAAACCGCAACCTTGCTGACCGCCGTGATTCTGTTCCTCCTCAACATCGTGCTGGCCGTCGACGTCTTCGACGGTGCGCGCCCAACTTTCGAGATTGCCGGCTTTATTCCCGGCGCACCGATCATGCTGGGCGCGGAACCGTTGGGCGTGATCTTCGGCTTGATCGCCAGCGGGCTGTGGATCGTGACCTCGGTCTATTCGATCGGCTACATGCGCGGCAAGAACGAGGCGAACCAAACCCGCTTTTATACGTTCTTTTCGGTCGCCTTGGCGTGCACGATGGGCGTGGCCTATGCGGGCAACCTGATCTCGCTGTTCATTTTCTACGAAGCGCTGTCTCTGTCGACCTACCCTCTTGTGACCCACCACAACAACGAGGCGGCGCGCCAAGGCGGGCGCACCTATCTCGGCGTGCTGTTGGGTACCTCGATCGGGCTGTTCCTATTCGGCGTTCTGTGGGTCTGGCATGAGGCCGGGTCGGTGGCTTTTGTACCGGACGGCGTGTTCGGCAGCGATGCGAACTTGAGCCTCATCGTGCCGATGCTGGCGCTGTTCGTGTTCGGCATCGGCAAGGCGGGCGTGATGCCCTTCCACCGCTGGCTCCCCGCCGCGATGGTCGCACCGACGCCGGTCAGCGCGCTATTGCACGCGGTCGCCGTGGTGAAAGCCGGTGTGTTTTCCGTGCTCAAGGTCACGACTTACACCTTCGGCATCGATCTCCTGGCGGTCACCCCGGGAACGGACTTTTTCTTGTGGGTTGCGGCGGCCACAATTCTGATTGCCTCGATTATCGCGCTGCGCCAGGACAACCTGAAACGCCGGCTGGCGTATTCGACGGTGAGTCAGCTGAGTTACATCGTGCTGGCCGCGATGCTGGCGAACTCTGCCGGCATTGTCGGCGGGGCGTTGCACATTGCCTCGCACGCGTTCGGTAAGATCACCCTGTTCTTTTGCGCAGGCGCGATTTATGTCGCGGCCAACAAAACAACCGTAAGCCAGTTGAAGGGCATCGGCCGTGTGATGCCGTGGACGATGACTTTTTTCGCCATCGGCGCGATCTCGATTATCGGCCTGCCGCCAACGGCTGGTTTCGTCAGCAAGTGGTACATCTTGCAAGGCGTGATCGACGCCGGCCAACCGGCCATCGCGGGCGTTCTGATCATCAGTACATTGCTCAGTGCGGCCTATCTCATGCCGATCGTGTACGCAGCGTTCTTCCAGGTGCCCGAGGTCTCGGGCGCGCCCTCGCATGGCGAAGCACCTCTGCCTATCTTGATCGCGCTTGGCGCCTCGGTCGCGTTGACGTTCGCGATGTTCGTCTTCGCGGAATCGGCCCTAAAGGCCGCCGCTCAGATTACCGGGGGGATCTGACGGAAAAGCACGGGTTCACCGCCGTCCGTCACCCACTCTACGACGCAACGCAAGCCCGTGAATTCTTAGGCCCCCTTGAGGCCTGGGCCCAGCATTCCCACGGACAGAGTTGGGCTTCATAGCGCAAAGAAGATCAACAACAGAATCGCCAGCAAGACGATGATCATACTCAATGAGAAACTCGACGACTGGCTGCGAGCGAATCGCCCGTGCGCCCCAAAATATCTAAAGGTTAGAGAGTTCAGGCCGTGCAGTAACGGCAGCGACGCACTAGTCGTCCTCATCCAGACGCGTTCCCCGACATCCATGAGCCAGCCAGCGACCCGCGGCGCGATCCAGCGGTAGCTGAAATCGAAATCGAGAACCGTGGAACGCAATTCCGGTGGGTAGAGACCGGACCTCTGCAATGTCGCGAAGGCGAGCCCGGAAAAAACGAGTAGCTGAAGCATCGTGACGACATGCGTTGTCGTATAAGGCGTGTAATCCACTGGGAAGGGAAGCAGCGCATAGAGCGGCTGCGGATAGACACCGATACCGATGCAGAGGATGGAAGCGAATCCCATGGCCAGCAGCATGTTGATGGGTGCTTCCTTGGGACGCTTGCCGGAATCATGGGCGAAGAATGCAAAGAAGGGGATTTTGATACCAGAATGGTGGAACACGCCAGCAGACGCGAACAACAGGATCAGGAAGGGAACCAAATAGCCTTCCTTAGCCGCGGCGGTCAGAATCATGGACTTGGTCACAAAGCCGCTGAATAACGGAAAAGCAGAAATGGACGCGGCGCCAATGATGCAAAATGCAGTGGTCCACGGCATGGTCTTATAGAGTCCACCCAGTTCCGACCCCTTGACCGTGCCTGTCCGGTAAAGAACCGCCCCCATCGACATAAACAAGAGAGATTTATAGATGATGTGGGCGAAGGCGTGGCTGACGGCCCCATTGATGGCAAGCGTGGTGCCAATCCCGATGCCGGCCACCATGAATCCCAACTGGTTGTTGAGGCTGTAGGCCAGAACCCGACGCAAATCATTCTCGATCACGGCGTAGAAGATAGGAAAAGCGGTCATCGCGACGCCGATCCAGATCAGTATTTCGGTCCCCGCATAACCGCGCGCGAGGGCGTATACGGCCAGCTTCGTGGTAAAGGCGCTGAGGAAAACCGTGCCCGTGACCGAGGCTTCCGGATAAGCATCCTGCAACCAGTTGTGCAGGAACGGGAATGCACATTTGATGCCAAAGGCGAGCAAGATGAGGAGGCCACCGGGGCTGTCCAGGCCAATATGGTCAAAGGCGAGCGAGTCGGTTTCGATGGCCCGCACGACCAAGCCCGTCAGCAGCAGCATCCCCGACAACATATAAATGATCAGACATCGGAACCCGGCGCGAAACGATCGATCGGTCCTTGCCGCCCAGATCAGGACGATGGCGGCGACCGCCGCCACTTCCCACTAGAAGAATAAGGTGATCAGGTCCCCGGCGAAGACCGCGCCGATGGCGGCGCCCCCATATACGAGAGCCGTTGTGTGCTCAACCCGGTCGTCGCGATGCCACGCGAACAAGATGCCCAACGCCGCTGCGATATAGAAAACATACCCGAAGAGAAGACTTAACTTGTCGACGCGCACGTGGGTCTGCTCGAAACCAAAAGCGACCATGGTGCCGAACGAGCCCGGCTCCAACATCATTAGCTGCCAGATACCGAGTAGCGGCAGAAAGAGCGTGTAAACCGAACGCAGGTTTCCCCTTAGGAACGGCACAAGAACTGCGCCGACAATCAGTAGCAGACCGGGTGGGAACTCAGCGGTCATAGTAGTCCTCATCGCGCATCAAGATTTTGCGCAACTCGCGCGCGATCAGCACCAGCGCAAAAGAGCCGAAAAATCCGAACAGGCCGTAGAATCCGAACCACTTCTCGAACGACAGAATCACGTGCTTCTCATAAATCGCGTCCGCCAGTAACAAGGCCGCACATAGCACCACGAGTGCCCAGAACACCTTGTGCACGTTGCGGATGTCGTCGAGCCAGAAGCGTTTGCCACCGTTCCCCTCTTGGGCGCTATCGTTCGGCGACGATTCGGTCATTTCATGTCCTTCGAATCAGAACTCTGCAGTCAAGGGTAAAGCTAACATGCCTCCGATTCCGAACCGTAGGAAATAGCGCATGTCGGGGGCACATGCGGCCAACCTCGTTCACGCGCCTCGACAACGGTCGGACGGGTTACTGGCCTTCTTTCTCTGACCTAAGACCGGGTAACGTAGAACCCATCACCCGGCAGGCCACCCTTCACCAGGTCCGGCGAGGCGTCCAAAAGCGTCTGATAAAAGAACTCGAGATCGTCGCGTGCCTCGGCGCCGGGCACCGACAACCAGTTGGTCGCGCGCAGCGAGTCGGCAATGATCGCAGCGTCGAGCCCCAGCAGGGGCGCCCCAAGCGCACCCGCGTCGTCGGGGTTTGCATCCATCCAGGCGAGCGCGTCTTCCATGACGGTGAGGAGCAACCGGGTCTCGGTGTCGGTGAGGTCTTGCGGCACCACGGTGCCGGCTTGGGGAAAGCGCGCGGCACGACCGGTCAGGGTCGCCCACTCTTGCTGGAGGTCCAGCATCCGGTGAGCACCCTCGGCGGCAGCGGCGCTGGCCACCGGTTCGGGCAGGACCGCAACGTCGCAGGTGCCGGACAGCACAGCGTCCTTTGCCGCGAGGTAGAAGTCGAGGAACACCACCGTTACCTCTGTCGCCAAATCGATGGGGACGCGGCCCGCTAGAGTGGAAAAGATGGTGTCGGGCATGTTGCCCTTGAGCGGAATCCCGACCGTCTTGCCACGAAGCGCCTGCCAGGTCGGTTGGATGGGCGCATGCGAGAGCACGTGCAAGATGCCCCACATGTTGACGCACAGCATGCGCAGCGGCGTGCCGCCGTTGTAGAGCGCCGCGGCGAGATTGGTTGGAATGATGCTGAGCTCGACGGCGCCAGCCTCGATATCAGCCCGCATGGCTTTGGCGTCAGGCCAGGTCGCAAAACTGACATCGCTGAAAGTCTCGGCCAGCCGCGGGTCTTGCGCAGCGCG
>CALJDF010000027.1 GCA_938023835.1 uncultured Alphaproteobacteria bacterium | reverse complement strand
CCGCACTTCAAGACGAGGTCGACGACGCGCTTTTCGTGTCGGCGCGCGACGGCACCGGGATGGACGCCCTGGTCGACGCGCTACGCGCGCGCGTGATCGCGGCGACCGAACGCGCCCCCGCGACGCCGCCACTCACCCGCTTGCGCCATCGCCGTTCGGTCGAAGACGCACGTGCTGCATTGGACCGTGCCCGCGCCGCCAGAGAAACCGAACTGCGCGCCGAAGACTTGCGTCTCGCCGCCCGCGCGCTGGGGCGCATCACCGGCCGCGTCGATGTCGAGGATTTGCTCGACGTCATCTTCAACGACTTCTGTATCGGCAAGTAGGCGGAGTGGACTTTGTCCACGGGCCGGGGCTACAAACGCGCGATGTCTCAGGCGGCTGAAAACTCATTCGACGTCATCGTCGTCGGCGGTGGCCATGCCGGGTGCGAAGCGGCCGCGGCGGCGGCGCGTGTCGGCGCCCGCACGCTGCTGCTCACCCACCAGCGTGCCACGATCGGCGAGATGTCCTGCAATCCCGCCATCGGGGGGTTGGGCAAAGGCCACCTCGTGCGCGAGATCGACGCCCTTGATGGCCTGATGGGCCGCGTTGCCGATGCCGCCGGAATCCAGTTCCGTCTATTGAACCGCCGCAAAGGGCCCGCCGTGCGTGGCCCCCGCGCCCAAGCCGATCGCGCGCTGTATCGCGCCGCGATGCAGACCGCCTTGGCCGAAACGCCGGGGCTTGCGATCGCGGAAGGCGGCGCCGAAGACCTCATCGTGGAAAACGGCCGGGTCGCCGGCGTCATAACCGGGGCTGGGGAGACCTACCGCGCGACCGCGGTGGTGGTCACGACCGGCACGTTCCTACGCGGGCTCATTCATATCGGCGAACAGAAGATCCCCGCGGGCCGCGTCGGCGAAGCCCCGGCGACCGGCCTGTCGGCACGGTTCGAAGACATCGGGTTTGACCTGGGGCGTCTGAAGACCGGCACCCCGCCGCGGCTGGACGGCCGGACCATCGAGTGGGCCGCCACCGCGGTCCAGCCCGGCGACGAAGATCCGGTCTTCTTTTCCTTCATGACCACCCAGGTGTCCGCGCGCCAGGTGCCCTGCCACATCACCGGCACCACCGAGGCGACCCACGCCATCATTCGCGAGAACCTTGCCCGCTCGCCGATGTATTCGGGCCAGATCGACAGTGTCGGGCCGCGCTATTGCCCCTCGATCGAGGACAAGGTGGTGCGCTTCGGCGAGAAGCCAGGACACCAAATTTTCCTTGAGCCAGAAGGACTTAGCGACCATACGGTCTATCCGAATGGGATTTCGACCTCGCTGCCCGAGGACGTGCAACACGCTTTCCTGCGCACCATTCCTGGGCTCGAGAACGTCACGGTGGTCCGTCCGGGTTATGCCATCGAATACGATTATGTCGATCCGCGCGAACTCGCCCCGACCCTCGAAACCAAGCGTCTCCCGGGGCTCTACCTCGCCGGCCAAATCAACGGCACGACGGGGTACGAAGAAGCCGGCGCGCAAGGATTACTGGCGGGGCTCAACGCCGCGCGCCAGGCCAGCGGGGCCGCGGGGCTGATTATCGATCGTGCCACAGGCTATCTCGGGGTCATGGTCGACGACCTGGTGACCCGCGGGGTGACCGAGCCTTACCGCATGTTCACCTCCCGTGCCGAGTACCGGCTCAGTCTCCGCGCCGACAACGCTGATCAACGGCTGACGCCGGTCGGCCTGGCGGGTGGGTGCGTCGGCGCCGAACGGGCGAAGGCGTTTGCCGCCAAGCTTGACCGGATTGTCGCGGCCCGCAACCGCTCCGCCGCGCTCACCCTGACCTCCAGCGCGGCGCGGACTGCGGGGCTCGCGGTCACCGGCGACGGCGCGACCCGGTCGGCGCTCCAGCTGCTGGCCTACCCCGATGTCACCGTGGCGCGTCTGGCCGAGGTCTGGCCGACGTTCGGGGCGCTTGCGCCGGATGTGGTCGAGCAGCTCGAGGTCGAGGCGCACTATGCCGGGTACCTGGAACGCCAGTCGGCGGATATCGTCGCCTTCCACAAGGACGAGAACCTAACGCTGCCGGAAGATCTCGACTTCTCCGCCGTTGGCGGGTTGTCGAACGAGGTGCGCGGTCTCCTCGAGCGGCATCGGCCCCAGACCTTGGGTGCTGCGTCGCGCATCCCCGGGGTCACGCCGGCCGCGCTGGTGGCTCTCCTGCGGTATGTCCGGAAGGGTGGCCAACGCCTCAGCGCCTGATGTTTCACGTGAAACATTAGACAGGATCGGTGACCTATGTTTCACGTGAAACAGTGACCCCGGACGAATTCCGTCAGGCCACGGGCGTGTCCGAGGCGGTGTGCAACGGCCTGCGGCTTTACCTCGACCTGCTCGAGAAGTGGCAGGCTCGGATCAATTTAGTCGGGCCCTCCACCCTGGCCGACCCGTGGCGCCGCCATCTCCTCGACGCGGCCCAGCTGCTCCCGCTGCTGCCTGACGGGTCCGGCCCGGTGGTCGACATGGGCGCGGGCGCCGG
>CALJDF010000026.1 GCA_938023835.1 uncultured Alphaproteobacteria bacterium | reverse complement strand
CCTACCGCCCAAACAAAAAACGGGGCACCGCGCCGCCGTATTCAATGGCACCATGATAGGGAGTGCGGACGGGCGCCCGCAATTGCGCACCGTCGTCGCGACCGCGCCGCGAACTCTGTATCGTCACCCATTCGTGACGGGCTGTGCGTTTCGATCCGCCCCATCGCCGGGAACACTGCAGGTCGACGCTTCGGACAATGAGAGTTTTCGTCATGACGCCAGCCCTCGCCTCCCAAAAACCGTCCGCGCCGTGGCTATGGTTGGCCGGCTTCATGATCGCCGCGCTGATCGCTTTGGGCGCTACGGCACGGGCGGATGAATTCGACCAGTACCACGACGAGTTCCCAAACACCGATTTTTCGAAGATATCGATCGCGGCCGATGAGATCGTGACCGACGGCCCGCGGCGGGACCAAATTCCACCGATCCACGAGCCGAAATTCGTGCCCGCCGCCGAGGCCGAGATCGGGCCCGAGGAGCCAGTGATCGGGCTGATCATCAATGGCGACGCGCGCGCCTATCCGCTGCGCATTTTGCTGTGGCATGAAATCGTCAACGACACGGTCGGCGGCGTCCCCGTCCTCGTTTCGTATTGCCCGCTCTGCAACTCCGGGGTCGTGTTCGACCGCCGGCTAGATAGCCGTGTCTTGCAGTTCGGCAATATCGGCCGCATTCGCCATTTCGACATGGTGATGTACGACCTCGAGACCGAGAGTTGGTGGCAGCAGTTTCTCGGCGAAGCGATCGTAGGCGATTTGACGGGCCAGCGCATGACCCCTCTCCCCGCGCGGCTCGAATCGGTGACCGCATTTATCGCACGTGCACCCTAGGGCCAATTGCTGGTTCCCAACAACCCACGTCTGCGACCCTATGGCGCGTCACCCTATGTCGAGTTTGAAGATGCCAACCCGCAGGCGATGCGGGTCTATGGTTTGCCCGACGGCGTGCGCCCCCTTGATCGGGTCGTGATCGTCGGCAAAGAAGCTTGGACTCTCAAACGACTGCGCCAAGAACGTGTGATCCGCGACGGTGACCTAGAAATCACCTGGACTCCGGGACAAAACTCAATCCATGACGAAAAGGCCATCGATCGGGGTCGCGATGTTGGGAACGTCGTTGTCCAACGCGCCGGCGTCGACGTCCCTTACGACGTGACGTTTGCCTTTGACCATCGGGCCTTCAACGGCATTAACGCCGTTCTCCACGACTAGGCTAGCCCTCGCCCGTCTCGACGGGCGTAGCCTCCTGGGCGGCCCATTCACTCCAAGAGCCGTCATAAAGCGCCCAATTGGTGTGTCCGATCCGCTCAAGACCGAGCGCGACAAGCCCCGCCGCAACGCCGCCGCCGCATGTCGTGACGACGGGCCGGCTTGAGTCGATCCCGGCTTCGTCGAACAGCGCCCGCAATACCTCGGGATCAGGCAGCGTATTATCGGGGGTCTTGAACCGCTGATACGGCAGGTTGCGTGACCCCGGCATATGGCCCGCCCGGAGGCCTGATCGTTTCTCCGGAACCGCGCCGGAGAACCGGTTGTGTTCGCGCACGTCGAGCACCTGTTCCTGCCCCGCCGCGACGACATGGCGCATATCGTCCAGGGTCCGTAACTGGGCGGGATCGAAAGTCGCCTGAAATGTCGCGGATGTCATCTCGGGCCTCCCCGCCTCAAGCGCGCGGCCTTCAGCGCGCCATTTAGGGAGCCCGCCGTCGAGCACGGCCACCGCGGGGTGACCGAACGTCCGGAACATCCACCACACCCGACCTGCATTGAGCATGTCGCCGGAATCGTACGCGACGACCCGATCGGTGTTGGTGATGCCGAGCGCGCCCACGGCCGCCGCGAATCCCTCTGCGTTAGGCAACATGAGCGGGGCAGCGTGGTTGGTATCTCGAATCTCGCGAATATCGAAAAAAACCGCGCCGGGGATGTGCGCGGCCTCGAAAGTCTCGGCGACATCCGGTTGTTCCGGTGCGGAGGAGTAACTGCCATCGACAACTTTGAGGTCTGCGGCGTCGAGATGTTCGGCCAACCAGGCCGTGGTCACCAAGGGATGGGTATCGGCGGGAAAGGGTGCGGTCATGCCGACATTAGAGCGCGCCGCAGTGCGGGCGACAAGCGGGTCCGATTTGCTGCCACCCTTCCTGCATGGGGCCATCGCCCAAATTGAACGCTCGAAGGCTCATCATGAACATGACCGCACCCATGAAGCGCGTCACTATCATCACCCGAGACATGGTCAAGGCATTGGCCTTCTACCGGGACCTGCTGGGTTTCGACATACGAGGGGGGATGTCGGCGGCGACGGAGTCGCAACGCTGATGGGCGTCAAATGCAAGAAGATCCGAATGAAGGTGTTGCAATCGGAAGGCAGCGAGGTCGGCATGATCGGCTTAATGCAGTTTCTTGAAGCAGAAGACCCGCCGGCCCCTATCGAAACCCCGCCGCGCGCGTCGATCGGAGAACCGATTCTCGTCATTCTCACCACCAACATGCGCGATTTGGTGCAGCGCCTAAAGGACGGCGGTCATGCGGTGATTAGAGAGCCGGTTCGTATGGAGGTGCCCAATCGGCCCCCGGTCCACGAATTATGCTGCCGTGATCCCGATGGGACGTTGGTCAACCTGACCCAACGGGGCGAATTGTAGGCAGGAGGAACCACCATGGCGCGACCCCATACGGTATTCGTCCAGGCCCAAGAACTACCATGGACGACCGGCCTCTATGGCCAAGGGCGCTCCGATGTCCAGGTCAAGACCTTGTCGTTCGATGAGACCTCGGGCGCATCATCCATGATCCTGCATTACCCCGCGGGTTGGTCGCGGTCGGCGGCCCATCATGTCGATGTACATGAAGAATTCCTGGTGCTTGAGGGCAGCCTCGAGATCAACGACCGATCTTACGACCCTTATTGCTATGCCAACCTACCGGCCGGTTATGCGCGGACCAGCGCTGCCTCACCCAACGGTGCCGTCGTCCTCACCATGTTTTCGGGCGAGCCCCACGCGATCGAGGGGCCGGCGACGACGGCGATGGACGAGAAGCTCTTGGTCGAGCACATCGCTTGCGCGGGTAAGGGCCTCGAAGGCTGGACCGAGAATCCCTATACCCGCTACCTGATGGGTACCGGCGTTCAGCCGCTGCGCGAGAATCCCTATACCGGGGAGATCTCAATCCTCTATGCCGCGCTACCGTTTCGGTACATGGAGAAGCAATGGTCGCACCCCACGGTACAAGAAATGTATTTGCTGGCTGGTGAGTACGTGATCA
>CALJDF010000025.1 GCA_938023835.1 uncultured Alphaproteobacteria bacterium | reverse complement strand
GTCACCGTATACTCCGGCGCAGAGCCAAAAATGACCTATTTCCAGCCAATTCTTGCGTTCCTAGATTGGTGGGGCACGGAACTGAAATCGTTCCTCCCCCGATCGCTTCGCCGTGCGCTAGGGGCGGTGCACGATCATCTCGTGATCCGGCTCGACGGTCGCCTGGTGGAAGCTTTCCTTGACCGCGGAGAGACCCGCGTGCCCATCGCCGCAACTGAAGTGACGCCCGATGAATGGGGCGACCTCGGAACAAACTTCCCGCAAGCGCTCGCCACTCTGAATAACCGAACCGTCGAGACAACGCTCGTCATCAGCGCGTCGCAAGTGGTACGACGCCACTTGCGCCTGCCGCCGACGCCGGATCGGGATTTGCCGGGCCTTCTCTCCTTCGAGATCGAGCGGCACACGCCCTTCAATCCCGAAGAGGCGCACTTCTCGTACCGGCGTGATGCGACCCACGGCGATTCGATGAACGTCACCATCAACGTCGCGCCGAGACGAATTGTCGACCCCCTCTTTGATGCTATCGCCCACATCGGGCATCCGCCGCAACGCGTCGTCCTTGGCGACGACGACCCCCGAGGTGTGATTGGCCTTGGCATCCCTGCCCCGCGTCACGGCATGAGAATGGCCGGTCTCGCACTAGCGCTCCTTCTTGTTGCCGCCGTCACGTCACCGCTCCTACGTCTCAACGCCATCGAGAGTGACCTCGCCGTCTTGTTGCAGGCCACCCGCCAAACCGCAAACGTCCTGGCCGACGGTGACGAAGGGAAAGCCCTCGCCGCCCGCCGATTTCTCGCAGACCAACGCACCCAGCGACCCTCACCAATCACCGTCTTGAACGAATTGTCTGCGGTCCTGCCCGACGGCACCTGGTTGGTTCAGTATCGGCAGGCCGGGCACGTCGTCACGGTGGAAGGCCAGACCATGTCGAGCGCCGACCTCATTCCGCGTCTTGAGGCCTCACCACAATTCAACGCCGTGCAGTTCGACGCACCGGTCACCCGAGAAGGCCGCGACGGGCGCGAACGCTTCACATTCTCCTTCCGTGTTGCCGGCGATGCGTCATGAACCGTGGCACCCTCACATCGCGCGCCGCCGCGTTCCTCCTTTTGATCGCGGCCCTTGTCGTCGCCTACGGACTCGTCGGATGGCCGCTCCAATCCGCCTACCAAAACTCGTTGACCAACATCGCCGAGCAGCGGCTGGCGCTTGCCCGCTTGGGGGCGGCCCAGGCGCGCAGCGACGCCCTGCTCGCACGTCAGCGCTCGGGTGACGGCAATGACCTGAACCCGTTGGTCCTGGCCGAAACGGATGGGAGCGCGGCAGCCACCCTGCAATCGCATCTGCAGTCGTTGCTAGAAACCAATGGCGCGGAGCTCACCAGTGTCGAAGCGTTGCAAGCCGAAGCGCACGGGCAATTTCGGGCAATCAATGTCCGCGCGCAGTTCACCACCGGACACGAGGCTTTGCGGGAAATCCTCTTCGCCTTGGAAAGTGGACGCCCGGCTGTCTTCCTCGACAACGTCACGATCAGCGCGCGGTCGGTCCGTGCGTTTGGGATCGATCGTCCGCTCGACATCCAAGTCGACCTCACCGCCTTCCGCGCCGTGGGCTCGTAGGAAGATCAGCGATGAACCGGTTTCTCTATAGCTGCCTCGCCCTTGCGTCTGGAACGATTGCAGTCGGCGCGTGGTTAATCCCACCGACCGCGTTGGGACCGACCCCCAGCGGGGTCATGCGCTCTTCAAGCGCGGAGGTGCCAGCCGCGTCGACCGCGCCTGGCCGATTGGAAGACTTCGCGGCAATGGCCGAGCGCCCCCCGTTTAGCGCCAGTCGGCGCGCCGCCGTGTCGGCTACGGACGATTCCGCGACGCTGGTCCTCGGGCGCTACCGCCTCTCGGGCGTGGTGGTCGCACCGACCAACCGCGCCGTCATTCTGAGCGGGTTGGACAACCGTTCGTTGGTCGTCTCCGAGGGTGAGACCCTTGATGGCTGGACGGTTGACGAAATCACGCCGAAAAAGGTGGTCTTCACCTCGGACGGTCGACGGCAGGTTTTCCAGGTCGAACAACCCGATGGCTGAGGCCACCGGCTCCATTGATTCGGGTTGGCTCGCTTCGTAGGGTACCGCGTGGGCAGGGAGGGACGTAACGTGAATTGGAGACTGGCATTGGCTGGGGCGGCGCTCATGGTGGCGGCCGCTTGCACCGCGCAGCCCGTGCGCGATGTCTCCGAGTTGCCGCCGGCAATTCCCGAGACCGGGCCTCGCGTTGCCCAGAACCAGGCCACCGTCCCAGCCACGGTCCCAACGGCGCTGCCGGCCTCGAGCCCGAGGGTGGTCAATCGCCAACCCCGGATCGACGAAATCTATCCCGCGCGAGCCACGGCCGAAGCTGGTGGCGGCACGCGACCGTTGCGCGGCACCGCTGGCGACATCTCGCTGAACTTCGATAATGCCGACGTGCGCGAAGTTGCCCGGGTCATTTTGGGGAACCTCTTGGGGCTCAACTATATCGTCGACCCCAACGTCGCCGGCGCCATCAGCCTTGCCTCAGCGCGACCGCTGCGGCGGGAAGATCTATTGCCCACCATGGAAGCAATCTTGGCCAGCCAGGGCATTCAACTGGTGAACTACGGCAACGTGCTTCGATTGACGCGTGCGAACGATGCCCAAGCGCGGACGGGTGGCGGGATCAGCTTTGGTTCCGGCACGGCGTATCGCGTTTTCCCTCTCGCGTTCATCGCCGCCGCTCAGCTAGAAACCGTTTTGGCCCCGCTTTTGCCCGAAGGCGCGTTGGCTGTTGTCGACCCGACGCGCAATCTCGTCGTTGTCACCGGCGGTTCGGCGACGATGCGCTTGGCGGCTGGAACGATCGATATCTTCGACGTGAACCGGATGGCGACCCAAACCTCGGCCATCGTCACCTTGGAAGAAGCCGATGCCGTCGTTGTGGGCGCAGAGCTTTCCAACATCTTTGCCGC
>CALJDF010000024.1 GCA_938023835.1 uncultured Alphaproteobacteria bacterium | reverse complement strand
TCGATTGCGCGTACTTCTGCCGATCGCCCCCGAGAAACTGCCTTCAGTTGGGTTCGGGACGCCCCAAACGGCCGCACGGTAGGCGCGGCCGATCGAATGATCGGCAAACTGCTCGGCCAGCCCGGCATGGGCGGCATCGTTTTTCGCCGCGATCAGTAGACCGCTGGTGTCCTTGTCGAGGCGATGCACGATACCGGGACGGCGGACCCCGCCGATCCCCGAAAGGCTTGCGCCGCAATGGGCGATCAGCGCGTTGACCAGCGTACGATCCGGATTGCCGGCGGCGGGATGCACGACTAACCCGGCAGGTTTGTCGATCACGATGACATCGTCGTCTTCGAAAACGACCACCAGGTCCATCGCTTGGCCCTTGGGGACGGGGTCGACCGGCGCCGGTATATAAAGATCGATGGTCTGTCCGGCGACGACCTTCGCCGCAGGATCATGCACCGTCGCGCCGTCTACCGTTGCGCCGATCTCGACGATCAGGGCCTTAAGCCGGGAACGCGAAACATCGGGGCAGGCCCGTGCCAAGAATTGGTCGAGGCGCCGGCCGCCGCCCTCCTCGGGCACAACAAGCTTGCGTTGCTCGCCCGATTCGGAAATGGTCTCAGCCGTCTTTTCAAGCGTCATGGCTACTTGGAGCTTTGTGGAAACGTGCAGGCACTAAAGGCCCTCGTCATTCTGATGGGCGTGATGATCGTCGCCGCGCTGGCCGTGATTGTCGTCACGATCATAAACCGCTCGCAAGACGCAGCGCAGCGCAGCGGACCCTATGAAAAGGAAATAACCTTCCCGGCGGGCGAAATCGTCGGCATGAGTAGCGGGCCGGGCGAGGTCACCCTACGCTATCGCCTGCCTGACGGCACGGAACAGCTCATCGTCATCGATACCGACCGGGGACGGCTTCGCGGCGTTCTCGGGATAGTCCGGCCGTGACCGTCCAGATTCGAACGCCGGTAATGCGGCACATCGAGGCCTGCGCCGTCTCGCGATTCCCCGAGGAAGCCTGCGGGCTGCTTGTTGGCCGCCACCACGACGGCACGGTCATCGTGTCGGATGCGCACGAAAGCCCCAACATTGCCGTGGATCGGCGAAACCACTTCGAGGTCGATCCCGGTTTACGGTTGCGGTTGCAGCGCACCGTCAGGGATCAGGGCGACGACATCGTCGGCATCTTTCACTCCCATCCCTCGGGCGATCCGACGCCCTCGGCGACCGACCAAGCGGCGATCTGGGAGCCGGACCTGTTATGGCTTATCACCGCCGTTCAAGACGGTGCCGTGGGTGACACGCACGCCTATGCCGCGCAGAACACAGCGCCGCCAGGGTTTCGCCGCCTCGACATGGAACGCGCCTGAATGGATTTTCGCAGCGACAACGTCACCGGCGTCTGCCCGGAGATCATGGCGGCGATTGCGGCGGCGAATGACGGATCGGCGGCAGCCTACGGCGAAGACGACTGGACCGCCCGGGTGCAAACGGCATTCAACGACCTGTTCGAGCGCGAAGTCACGGTCTTTCCGGTGGCGACGGGGACCGCCGCAAATGCGCTGTCGCTGGCCAGTTTGGCGCCGGTTTATGGGGCGATTTATGCGCACGCCGCGGCCCATATTACGGTCGATGAATGCAACGCGCCGGAGTTTTACACCGGTGGCGCCAAGGTCGTTCCGGTCCCCGGCGCGGACGGCAAGATCCGAGCCGACGACCTTGATGGATTGCTGGCGAACGCGACCCCGCACGGCCACCACAATGCGCAACCGGCCGCTGTTTCGCTCAGCCAGGCCACCGAGGTCGGCACGGTCTATGCCGTCGACGAGGTGGCGGCGATCGGCGCGGCGTGTCGCCACCACGGCGTCGCCCTTCATATGGATGGCGCGCGTATCGCCAATGCCGTGGAGCACCTGGGCTGTTCGTTCGCCGATGTGACGTGGCGCGCGGGCGTCGATGCTTTGTCATTCGGTGCCACCAAGAACGGCGCGATGGCGGCCGAGGCGGTCGTGTTCTTCAATCCCGATTTTGCGGCGCGGATGCCGTTTTTGCGTAAACGTGCCGGTCACTTGTTTTCCAAGATGCGGTTCCTGTCGGCACAACTCGAGGCCTACCTGCGGAACGACGTATGGCGACGCAACGCGGCCCACGCAAACGCCGCCGCAAAGCGTCTTGTCGATGGCATTTCGGGGCTTCCAGGTGTCGCGCTGCGGCACCCGCTCCAGGCCAACGAGATCTTCGTGCAGCTCCCGGCCGCCGTCATCGACGGGCTGCAAGCCGACGGATTCCATTTCCATCCCTGGGGCAACCCTGCCGATAACGTCGTTCGACTGGTGACCGGCTTTTCCACCGCAATGGCCGATATTGATCGGTTCGTCATGCGCGCAACCGAACTCAGCGCCTAGCCCCACGGTCTCGAGCCGCCTACCTTCAAGCTTTGGTGCCGGAGAGGGCGTCCATGATCCTGACCATTGTCGCGCTGCCGAAACAGGCCTATGGCGATGCCTCCAAGGCGCGGCAGCTTTTCGAAGATGTCGCACCGCGGTTCCAGGCGATCTCGGGCCTGCGCACCAAATACTTTGTGCAGGGCGCCCACAGTGGGGGCGTATATATTTGGGATGATCGCGCCGCGGCCGAAAATTACTTCACGCCGGCTTGGTCTGAGCGCATGGAAAACAGCTACGGCACCGCGCCGCAGGTCACCTATCTCGACGTCCCGTGTGTCGTCGACAACATTACTGGCGCTATCGCGTTTCC
>CALJDF010000023.1 GCA_938023835.1 uncultured Alphaproteobacteria bacterium | reverse complement strand
TCTCACCGGGGGCGACCCCCTTCTGTTGTCGCCACGTCGTGTGAACGAGGTCATGCACGAACTCGATGCGATCGGGCATCTGGGCGTCGTTCGACTTCACACCCGGGTGCCGATCGTCGATCCCGACCGTATCGACGAGGCGCTGATCGACGCGCTCGGTGCCGATAAGGCGGTTTATGTCGTCATTCACTGCAACCACGCACGAGAGCTCTCGCCGGCCGCGATCAAGGCGATCCGACGCATCATCGATGCCGGCATCCCGGTGCTTTCCCAGTCGGTCCTGCTGAAGGGCGTGAACGACGATGCCACAACGCTTGAGGCGCTGTTTCGCGCCTTGGTCCGCAACCGGGTCAAACCCTATTACCTCCATCACCCTGATCGGGCACCCGGAACACGCCATTTCCGCCCCAGTCTCAAGCGGGGTCGTGTGCTGGTCGACGGGCTGCGCGGTGACCTTTCGGGGCTGTGTCAGCCCACCTACGTGCTCGACATCCCGGGAGGGAACGGCAAGGTGCCAGCAGGAGCCGATCGTGCCACCGAGACCGCACCGGGCCGCTACCGGGTCCGCGACCATGCCGGGTGCGACCATGCGTATGAGGATGAACCGGAGGATGCGCCGCCGTTTGCCTCGGCATAGGCAAGCTGGTAGTTTCCGCGCCCTCATTCAGACCCCGAGCCCCCTATGAAGATCAACGCCAACCTGATTCGACCCGGCATGGTGATCGAACATGACGGCCGTCAAATGGCGGTCATCAAGATTCAGTTGATTCAGCCCGGAAAGGGCGGCGCCTTTATTGCCGTGGAAATGCGCGATCTGACCAACGGCGTAAAGACCAACCAACGCTGGCGGACCGCCGACACGGTCGAAAAGCTGAACACCGAGGAACGCGAGGTGCAATACCTTTTCGCGGACGGCGACAGCTACACCTTCATGGACCCCGAGTCCTACGAACAGATCGCCATGAATACCGACATGCTGGGTGACGACGCGGCCTATTTGCAAGACGGCATGATGGTCACGCTGAATAGCGTCGAAGGAACCCCCGTCGGCATCCAGTTGCCTGCAACGGTAGTCCTCGAGGTTGTCGAGGCCGAACCTGTCGTAAAGGGGCAAACAGCGTCGTCGTCGTACAAACCTGCCCAGATGGACAACGGCATGCGCGTGATGGTGCCGCCCTTTGTCGAAACCGGAACGCGGATCATCGTCAACACCGCGGACGGAACCTACCTCAAACGAGCCGACTAGGCGCCGATGGCCGGACCACGGTCGCCAATCCTCAACGTCATGTCGGGCGCGGCAAAGCGCGTCGGGCGATCGCTCGTGCGCGACTTCGGCGAAGTCGAGAAACTGCAGGTTTCGATCAAAGGACCCGCTGATTTCGTGAGTTCCGCCGATCGGAAGGCCGATCGGGTGTTGCGCGATCTTCTCGGTAAAGCGCGACCGGGCTGGGGTTTTCTTACCGAGGAGGGTGTTGAAATCCAGGGCAGCGATGCCGACAACCGTTGGATCATCGATCCACTCGACGGCACAACGAACTTCCTCCACGGTCTGCCACACTTTAGTATCTCTATCGCCCATCAGCGGGGCACGGAGATCGTCGCGGGATTGATCTATGACCCTCTGCGCGACGAGACGTTCGCCGCGGAGAAGGGCGCGGGCGCGTACCTCAACGATCAGCGGTTGCGTGTCTCGGCCCGACGGACGCTTGCCGAATCCGTTCTTGCAACCGGGATTCCGACCATTCGCGGCGCCGACAACATCATGCCGTTCATGAAACAGCTGGCGATGGTAACGAACAAAGTCTCCGCGATGCGTCGGTTCGGCTCAGCCGCGCTCGACCTCGCCTACGTCGCCGCCGGCCGCTACGACGGGTACTGGGAAACCGACCTACACGCATGGGACATCGCCGCGGGGCTCGTCCTTGTGCGCGAGGCCGGTGGCTTCGTCACGGATTTGACCGGCGCCGGCACGATGCTCGATACCGGCGCCGTGCTTGCCACCAACCCGGACCTGCATCAGCCCATGGTCGAACTCCTCAGGAGCGCCGCAAAGCTGCCGGATTGGCCGGAAACCGGCCTCTGAGCTAGTTGTCCAAGCGCGCATCGCTAAGTTAAGGTGCGCCGTTGCGCAACGGCGCCCGAGAACGCCGTGGGCATTGGCAGGGAGACGATTTCGATGATCGACCATCGACAACGCGCACCGATCAAGCGGCTGTCCTCGCGGCTCTTTGTGGCTTTGGCCCTCGCGGCTTTCGCGGTCGGCGGAAACGCCGTAGCGCAGGAAACCGTCGTGATCGGCGGGAGCGGCCAATCGAGCGTTGAGGTCAATCTCGACGCGCTGCGCGATCCTGATGGCCGCGCGAGCCAACGCATGCTGCGCTTTCCTGGTGAGGACACCAGCAAAACCGTGGTCCTGCGACCCCCTGGCGACGCCCGTACCGCACCGGCACCCCGCAGCCGCCCGGCACCCGTTGCCGCGCGTCCCACCGTTGCCGCCCCGGTTGCTCCGGTTGCGCGCGCCCCGGCACCGCCACCACCGGCGCGAGAGACAGCCCCCGCCGCGCCAGCGCGCGTCACGCCACCGGCGCCACCGCCTGCGCCTCCTGTGGCACGTCAGACGGCCCCAGAGCCCCGCGTTACGCCGCCGCCGGTCGCACCCGCCGCACCGCGACAGACTGCCGCGTTGCCGCCTACAACCCTCCCCGCCGAAGGACAGGCGTTGCGCCTGCTGTTTGAAGGATCGTCGACCCAATTGGATAGCGATGCCGAACAGCAGCTGAAGCAAATGGCGACGGCGCTGGCGTCGAACGAGCGCCGCATCCAGCTCAAAGCGTTTGCAAGCGGCACGAGCGACCGCCCCAGTGCGGCGCGCCGTGAATCGCTTTCCCGCGCCCTCGCGGTTCGCTCCTATTTGATTGAGAACGGGGTGCGGAGCACCCGAATCGATGTGCGCGCCCTGGGGGCGCCGAGCGATGGCGGTCCGAGCGACCGCGTGGACGTCATATTGCTGACGCAATGACCTGAAAAAACGTGCGGAGCCGCGCACCTAAGGGGAGCGATCAAGACACACTATGACCGGAACCCGCACGTTCTTGACGAGGATGATTGTCTTTCTGGTGATCGCAGCGGCGGTCATGTTGGCGATCATCGGCCCCCTTCAATCAGCCTTCCGGGCCAACCCCGCGATCAACGGGCTCATCCTTGGCGTCCTCCTTTTGGGGATCGTCTACTCGTTCCGCCAGGTGCTTTTGTTGCGGCCCGAGGTTCGGTGGATCGAAACCTTTCGCCGCAGCGAGCCCGGCTTGTCGGTGCAGGAACCCCCGACTCTTCTGGGGCCCATGGCCACTATGCTCGGCGACCGAACCAGCCGCCGTATGCAGATTTCGACGCTAACGATGCGCTCCCTGCTCGACGGCATCTCCTCGCGCATCGACGAGTCGCGCGATATCTCGCGCTACATGATTGGCCTCCTGGTGTTTTTAGGCCTGTTGGGGACCTTTTGGGGGCTGCTGCAAACCATTGGCGCGGTCGGGGATACCATTGCCAGCTTGACTGTCGACGGTGGCGATTTCGGCGCGCAGTTCGACAGCCTCCGACGCGGCCTGGAGGCACCACTTGGGGGCATGGGCACAGCGTTTTCGTCCTCGCTCTTCGGCCTTGGCGGATCGCTTGTCTTGGGCTTCCTCGATTTGCAAACGGGGCAGGCGCAAAACCGGTTCTACAACGACTTGGAAGAATGGCTCTCCAGCGTCACCCGCCTTTCAAGCGGCGCCGGCATCGCGGAGGGCGATCAATCGGTTCCGGCCTATGTGCAAGCGTTGCTCGAACAAACGGCCGAGAGCCTCGACAACCTGCAGCGTACGATGAGTTCCGCCGAGGGTGGTCGCAGTAGCGCCAATCAGGCGCTGGTCAATCTGTCCGAAAGGCTGGCCACGCTCACGGACCAAATGCGCTCCGAACAGGATCTTATGGTCAAACTGGTCGAAAGCCAGATGGAGATGAAACCGGTTCTCCAGCGCCTTGCCGACAGCAGCGCGGCGAACAAGACGGCAGAGACACACCTTCGGAACATGGATGTTTACTTAAGCCAATTACTCGACGCGACGACGCGGGGCCAAGACCAATTGGTCTCGGAGATCCGAAGCGAGCTCAAGCTTCTATCGCGCACGATCGCCGCGTCGCTCGATAAGCGACACGATTAGCCGACAACACCCATGGCGACCCGGGCACGCACGCGGAATCAGGACTACTGGCCGGGCTTCGTCGACGCGATGGCGGCGTTGCTGGTCGTTTTCATTTTTCTGCTGGTCGTCTTCGTTCTCGCCCAGATCTTTCTAACCCAGGCCCTCTCTGGCCGGGACGAGGCATTGCAGCGTTTGACGTCCCAGGTCAACGAACTCACCGAGTTGTTGGCGCTCGAACGGCAAGGTAATGCCGACCTGCGCCTCAATGTGGCGCAGCTTTCGGCGTCGCTCCAAAGTGCCAATGAGGAACGCGACAATCTAGTCATCGAGATATCGGAACTTCGCTCGGAAGCGGCGCGGTTGGACGAAGCGGTCGCCCTATTGACCCGCCGCGCAGAAGACGCCGAGGGCAATCTTGCGGCCGCCCAAGACGACCTGGCCGCCGCCAATGAAACCGTCGAACGGGACCGCGAAACCATTCGCGCGCAGCTTTCGGACATGGAGCGGCTCCAACGCGACATCGATGCGCTCCGCACGCTGCGGGCCGAACTTGAGGCCCGCGTGGGTGACCTTGTCGCTGCTTTGGAGACCTCGAAACGCGATGCCGAGGCATTGGAAGCGCAATCCGCCGAATTGGAGGGCGCGCTCGAGGAAACACGGCAAATCGTCGGGACGCTGCGCGACACCCAGCAGGCGCTGCAAAGCCGCCTGGCCAGTGAACAGGAACGCACATTGCTGGCCCAGCAAGCGGTTCGGGATCGGGAGATTCGCCTAGCGGAGGTTCAGGCGCTTTATCTCGCTAGTGAGTCCGCTCTTGAGGAAGAACAAGAGCTGTCGACAGAAGCCAAGGCACGCGTCTCACTGCTGAACCAGCAAATCTCGCTGCTCCGCGAGCAGCTGGCCGCCTTGCAAGCCGCGCTCGATCAAGCCGAATCGCGCGACGAAGAACAGCAGGTTGTGATCTCCGACCTCGGCCGCCGCCTCAACCAAGCGCTTGCCCAGAAGGTCGAAGAACTGTCGCGCTACCGATCCGAGTTCTTTGGGCGGCTCCGCGAGGTCTTGGGCGACCGGCGTGACGTTCAGATCGTCGGCGATCGTTTTGTCTTTCAATCGGAAGTGTTGTTCTCGTCCGGCTCCGCCAACCTCGGCGACGAGGGCCGCGCCCGCCTTCGAGACCTCGCGACCACGCTGGCCGAAATCACGCCGCGGATTCCAGAGGACATCAATTGGATTCTCCGCGTCGACGGCCATACCGATTCGGTGCCGATCAACTCGCCTCAGTTCCCGTCAAACTGGGAACTTTCAGGCGCACGCGCGACCAACGTCGTGAAGTTCCTTATCGAAGCCGGCATTCCGGCGCGTCGTCTCGCCGCGGCCGGGTTCGGCCAATACCACCCGCTGGACGAGGGGAACGACGAGATCGCCTTCCGCCGCAACCGGCGTATCGAAATGAAACTTACCGAGCGCTAACCGGCAGAGACTTCGCGCAAGCCCCCGGTATTGAACTGCAACTTGGCCAAGCGCGCATAAAGACCGCCTTGCTGCATGAGTTCGTCGTGATTTCCCTCGGCCACCACCTTGCCGCCATCGATGACCACAATCCTGTCGGCCTTTTGTACCGTGGCGAGACGGTGCGCGATCACGATGGTGGTGCGACCTTTCATCAGCCCTTCCAGCGCAACTTGGACGGCTCGTTCGCTTTCGGCGTCTAAAGCACTCGTCGCCTCGTCGAGAAGAAGGAGCGCCGGATTGCGCAGGAGCGCGCGGGCGATCGCGATGCGCTGTTTTTGTCCCCCGGACAGCGTCACGCCACGTTCGCCGAGTTGCGTTGCAAAGCCATCCGGAAGGCGATCGATGAATTCGGTGGCTGAGGCCGCGTCTGCCGCGGCGCGCACTTCGTCATCCGTTGCATCGGGCCGCCCGTAGCGAATGTTATCCCGGGCGTCAGCGCCAAAAATCACCGAATCTTGCGAGACCAATCCTATGTGCTCACGCAATACGCGCGGGTCGAGGCGCACCAGATCGACCCCATCAAAGGTGAGGTGCCCCTTGGTCGGATCGTAGAACCGAAGCAAGAGCTGAAATACCGTCGTCTTGCCGGCGCCCGACGGTCCCACCAGCGCAACGGTTTCGCCCGCCGCGACATCGAGTGAGAAGTCAGACATCGTGTCGATATCCGGCCGCATCGGATAGCGGAACGTCACGTCGTGGAGCGCCACGGCCCCTTGGGTGGGCTCCGGCAGGGTAAGTGGTGATGCAGGCGCCTTGATATCGGACTCGGTATTCAGAAGTTCCGAGAGACGTTCCGCAGCGCCCGCGGCTTTTTGCACATCGCCATACACTTCGGAGAGCGCGGCAACCGACCCGGCGGTCACGATGGCGTAGAAAACGAAGGCGCCGAGATCGCCACTCGACATGCCGCCGTTCAGAACCTCGACCGCGCCGATCCATAGAACGCCGACGATCGATCCGAAAACCAACATGATCACCGAAAGCGTGAGAAAGGCCCGCGCGCGGATTTGTTCAATGGCGGCACGGAGCGCGCCTTCGACTTTTTCGCTGAACCGTTTGCGCTCTATG
>CALJDF010000022.1 GCA_938023835.1 uncultured Alphaproteobacteria bacterium | reverse complement strand
CGCCCGCGAGCCATATCTCCGGAAGTGCCGGGAGAAAATCAGGGATAGGTGCTTGCGGCATGGCGCTACCTCCCAGCCAAAAAGAGTGACCGCGCGCCCTCAAGAGCCACCTGATGCTGGCTAATGAGGTTTTCGACCGAGACATGCATCACGTCGAGCAGGGGCTGCGGGTATACGCCGAAGAAGATGACGGCCGCTAGGAGCGGCGCCAGAATGACGACCTCGCGCGCTTCCAGATCCTTGAGGGACTTCAGGTCAGCCTTCTCAAGAACGCCGAAGATGACCCGGCGGTAAAGCCAAAGGGCATAGCCGGCGCTAAGGATGATGCCGGTGGTCGCCAGTACCGCGACCCACGTATTGACCTGGAAAACGCCCACCAGCACAAGGAACTCGCCGACGAAACCGGTTGTGCCCGGCAAACCAACATTCGCGAGGGTGAACACAAGGAAGAACGTAGCGTAGCGCGGCATGCGGTGAACGATGCCGCCGTAGCGCGCGATTTCGCGCGTGTGCAGACGGTCGTAGACGACGCCGACGCAGAGGAAGAGTGCGCCCGAAATGAGCCCGTGGCTGAGCATTTGGAAAATGCCGCCCTCGATGCCCTGTTGGTTGAACGTAAATATACCGATAGTGACGAAACCCATGTGGGCTACCGACGAATAGGCCACAAGTTTCTTGATGTCTTCCTGCATCAGCGCCACGAGCGACGCATAGATGACCGCGATAACGCTGAGGGTGAAGATCAATGGCGTGAAGAAGACCGTGGCATCGGGCAGCATCGGAATAGAGAAGCGAAGAAAACCGTACGCGCCCATCTTCAACAGGACGGCGGCCAGAATGACAGAACCTGCGGTTGGCGCCTCGACGTGCGCATCGGGGAGCCACGTGTGAACCGGCCACATCGGTACTTTGACGGCAAACGACGCTAGGAACGCGAGCCATAACCATTTTTGCAGCGACGGATCGAAACCGTGCGCGATCAGGGTCGGGATATCGGTCGTGCCGGCCTCGAAGAACATCGCCATGATGGCCAAAAGCATCAGGACAGAACCGGCCAGCGTGTAGAGGAAGAATTTGAACGTTGCGTAGATGCGGTTGGCGCCACCCCATACCCCAATGATGAGGAACATTGGAATGAGACCGCCTTCGAAGAAGATGTAGAACAGGACGAAGTCGAGCGCAGAGAAGACCCCCACCATCGTCGCTTCCATGATCAAGAACGCGACCATGTATTCCTTGACCCGGGTCTGGATCGAATTCCAGCTGGCCAAGATGCAGATCGGAAGCAGGAACGTCGACAAGATGATGAACAGCATCGAAATGCCGTCGATACCGACGTGGTAGGTGATGTTCTCTGACAACCAATTGTACTGTTCGACGAACTGGAAGTCGGCCGTCTGGTTGTCGAACCCGACCCACAACGGGATCGACAGAACGAAATTACCGAGGGTCGTCCATAGCGCCACGAACTTGGCGTTGCGGGCCACGATCGCGTCGTCGCCACGAATCATCAAGATGAACAGCGCGCCCACGAGGGGTACGAAGATGACGAGCGAAAGAAGTGGCCAATCGGACATCGTGGGCTAACCGAAGAAAAGGAACCAGGAAACGAGAACCGCCACGCCGATCATCATCGCGAACGCATAGTGGTAGAGATAGCCGGACTGGAGGCCCGCCGAGCGACGGGCCAAGCCCATCACCATGGCGGCAAAACCATCGGGTCCGAACCCGTCGATAATGCGGCCGTCTCCAACCCGCCAAAGTGTGTAGCCCAGGAATTTGGCGGGCCGAACCAACAGCGCCTCGTAGATTTCGTCGAAGTACCACTTGTTCAAGAGGAACTGATAGACGGGCTTATTGGCCTCGGCGATTCGCGGCGGAAGCTCCGGACGCTTGATGTAGAAGTACCAAGCCAGCAACAACCCGATAAGACCGGCGAACACCGGCAACATCTTGATGCCGAACGGAAGATGATGGGCCTCTTCCAAAACGTGGACGCTGGAATCCAACATGAAGATGGCGTTGCCCCAGAAACCTTCGGTCTCGGTAAAGGCGTGAACGGCAAAGATGCCCGCAAAGATCGCGCCCACGGTGAGCACCATATTGGGGATGTTCATGCTGAGCGGCGCCTCGTGGGCATGCGCCATGACCGATTGGTCGGCCCGCGCTTTGCCGTGGAACGTCATAAACAAAAGCCGCCCAGAATATAGTGCGGTGAGGAGTGCGACGGTGAGCCCGACCCAATACGCGAAGTTAGCGCCGGTGGCATGCGAAGCCCATGCGACCTCAAGGATAAGATCCTTGGAATAGAACCCAGAGAACCCGAAGACCCCGGAAATACCAACGCCAGCCAGGGAGATCGAGCCAATCCACATCATGGTGCCGGTCAGCGGCATCAGAATGAAGAGACCGCCCATCTTTCGCATGTCTTGTTCGTCCGACATCGCGTGGATCACCGAGCCCGCGCCAAGGAACAACAGCGCCTTAAAGAACGCGTGGGTGAAGAGGTGAAAGATCGCCACCGAGTAAGCCGATAGCCCAGCCGCGAAGAACATGTAGCCCAACTGGCTACAGGTCGAGTAAGCAATGACGCGCTTGATATCGTTTTGGGCGAGCGCGACCGTGCCAGCGAAAAGCGCGGTGATCGCACCGACGACCGTGACGATTCCCAGCGTGATCGGCGCCAGTTCGAAAAGCGGCGACGCACGAACCACCAAGAACACCCCTGCCGTGACCATTGTCGCGGCATGGATCAAGGCGGAAACCGGTGTCGGGCCCTCCATCGCGTCGGGCAGCCATGTGTGGAGGAATATTTGGGCCGATTTGCCCATGGCGCCGACGAACAGCAAGAACGTGATGATGGTTAGAGTATCGAGTTCCATCCACAGGAACCCGATGCTCGTTCCGGCAACCTCCGGCGCCTTTTCGAATACCGTGGCGTAGTCGACCGACTTGAATACCAAGAAGATCGCCATGATCCCGAGCGCAAAACCGAAGTCGCCGATACGATTGACCACGAAGGCTTTGATGGCGGCAGCGTTTGCCGCGGGCTTTTTGAACCAAAACCCGATTAGTAGGTAGGACGCAAGGCCGACACCTTCCCAGCCGAAGAACAGCTGAACGAAGTTGTCCGCCGACACCAGCATCAACATGGCAAAGGTGAAAAGCGACAAATAGGCCATGAACCGGGGCTTGTGCGGATCGTGGCTCATGTAGCCGATCGAATACCAGTGCACGAGCGCGGCGACGACGGTGACCACAACGAACATCACCGCGGTCAGCGGATCGACCAAAATCGCCCACGAGAAATCGAGCCCGCCGGATGAAATCCACTGGAGGATCTGAATACGGACGACTTCATCGGAACCGGTGATTTGGAAGAAGCCGATGACGGCGAAGATTGCGCTCAGAGTGACTGCAATGCTGGTAATGAGCTGCGAAGGTCGGTCGCCGAGGACGCGACCAAACAGTCCGACAATCAGCGCCGCAAGGCCGGGGAGGAACACGAGGAGGACGAACATCATGATGGCCCTACCCCTTCATCACGTTGATGTCTTCGACTTCGATATTGCCGCGGTTGCGGAAATAGATCACCAGGATGGCGAGGCCGATGGCTGCCTCTGCGGCCGCCACGGTCAGAACGAACATCGCGAACACCTGCCCCACCAAATCGTTGAGATGAGACGAGAAACCGACAAGGTTGATGTTCACTGCGAGCAAGATGAGTTCGACCGACATCAGGATGATGATGACGTTCTTGCGGTTCAGGAAAATCCCGAATACACCGATCGTGAACAAGATGGCGCCGACCGTTAGGTAGTGCCCGATCCCGATATCCATCAGATGCCACTCCCCGGTGTGACCTTCTTGATCTCAACGGCATCGCCGCGTTTGCGGCCCACTTGATCGGCAATCTTCTGCCGCCGAACCCCGGGACGTTCCCGCAAGGTCAGAACGATGGCTCCGATCATGGCGACCAACAGGATCAAACCGCCCGCCTGGAACAGGTAGATGTAGCGGGTATAGATGAGTTGCCCCAACGCATGGGTATTGGTGACGTCGGTGACCGCCGGTGCCGGTGCGGCGCTGATGGCAAGCACCTCCGGTACATTGGCCTGCGTGGTGAGCACAAAAATCAGCTCGATCAGAAGAATGAGCCCGACCAGGGCACCGACAGGGAGGTATTGCAAAAAGCCCTCGCGCAGCCTGACGTAATTGATGTCGAGCATCATGACGACGAACATAAAGAGGACTGCGACCGCGCCCACGTAGACGATCACCATAATCATCGCGAGGAATTCCGCGCCCGCGATAACGAAAATCCCTGCAGCATTGAAGAACGCGAGGATCAGAAAAAACACCGAATGCACCGGATTCCGCGAGCCGACAACCATCACGGCCGACGCAATGATGATTGCGGCAAAAAGGTAAAAGGCGATGGCAGAAAGGATCATCGGGCTGGGTTCTACCTGTAGGGGGCGTCTTTGGCGAGGTTGGCCGCGATTTCGCGTTCCCAACGTGCGCCGTTTGTTAGAAGTTTTTCTTTGTCGTAGAGGAGTTCTTCGCGAGTCTCCGTCGCAAACTCGAAGTTCGGGCCTTCGACAATCGCGTCGACCGGGCAAGCTTCTTGGCAAAAACCGCAGTAGATGCACTTGGTCATATCGATGTCGTAGCGCGTGGTGCGCCGGGACCCATCGTCGCGCGGCTCTGCCTCAATGGTGATGGCCTGGGCCGGACAGACCGCTTCGCAAAGCTTGCACGCAATGCAGCGTTCTTCGCCATTTGGGTACCGCCGCAGTGCATGTTCACCGCGAAAACGCGGACTCAACGCTCCCTTCTCAAACGGATAGTTGATCGTGACCTTCTTGCGGAACATGTAGCCGAAGGTCAGCGCCATGCCTTTGACCAGTTCCGTGAGGAACAGCGAACGTACGCCTTGATCAAGAAACGCCATGCCCTACCCCTGCGGCAAGAGATCGAACCACACCAACACACCGGCGGTGAGAACGACCCAAAGAAGTGAGAACGGGAGAAACACCTTCCAACCAAGACGCATCAACTGATCGTAGCGATAGCGTGGGAAGGTCGCGCGGACCCAGATGAACACGAACAGCAGGAAGACGATCTTTAAAATGAACCAGATGGGACCTGGTATCCACGTGAACGGCGCGATGTCGAACGGCGGCAACCAGCCGCCAAGGAAAAGAATGGCGGTCATCGCGCTCATGAGCATCATGTTCGCGTATTCGCCAAGGAAGAAGAGGACGAAAGCGATCGCCGAGTATTCGACCTGATAACCAGCCACCAACTCCGCCTCTGCCTCGGGCAGATCGAAGGGGTGACGGTTTGTTTCGGCCAACGCCGAGATAAAGAAAATGATGAACATCGGGAACAGCGGCAGCCAGTACCAGGACCAGAACCCTCCGCCCTGCTGCGCCATGACGATATCGGTCAAGTTCAGCGAACCGACGCACATCAACACGGTGATGATGACGAAACCGATCGCGACTTCGTAAGACACCATCTGGGCGGCCGATCGCAGTGCGCCGAGGAAAGCGTATTTCGAGTTGCTTGCCCAACCGGCCATGATGATGCCGTACACGCCGAGCGACGAGATCGCGAACAGGTACAGAATGCCGACATTGATATCGGCCAGCACCCAGCCCGCGTCGAACGGGATCACCGCCCAGGCGACAAGCGCCAGGATAAACGTCAGCATGGGCGCCAGGATGAACACCACCCGGTTGGCGCCCGACGGAATCACGGTCTCCTTGACCAGCAGTTTCAACCCGTCCGCGACCGGCTGGAACAGGCCGAACGGGCCGACGACATTCGGCCCCTTGCGCAGTTGCATCGCGGCGATGACCTTCCGCTCGGCGAGAGTCAGATACGCCACCGCGCCCATGATCGGCACGATGATCAGCAAAATCTGCCCGACGATGATGAGGCCGGGCCAGAGATATCCATCCCAGAAGCTAGCCATCGGTGCCCGTTTTCTCCC
>CALJDF010000021.1 GCA_938023835.1 uncultured Alphaproteobacteria bacterium | reverse complement strand
ACGACGCCACGATCGAATTCAAAATCAAAGACAAGTTCATCGAACTGAGCGACAAACTGTTCACGCGCGTCAGTGTCGATTCGGTCGAGGGACGCGTGTTGCTCAGCGGCACGGTCGATACACCCGATGAGCGCGTCGATGTGGCGCGCATGACGTGGCAAGTCGACGGCGTCAAAGAAGTGTTCAACGAAGTCGAGGTGCGCGATCGCGGCGGCCTGATCGACTACTTCAAAGACGTTCGGATCGCCAACGAGTTGCGCTTTAAACTTCTGACCGACAAAGAAATCTCGGCCGTGAACTACTCCGTCGAAACCGTGAATGGCGTGATCTTCTTGATGGGCGTGGCGCAAGACCAACCCGAGCTTGAGCGCGTCACCGGCCACGCCAGCAATATCAAGGGCGTCGAACGGGTCGTCAGTTTTGTCGTGCTCAAGGACGATCCAAGGCGCGGTTCGTGAGCGAAACGGCGCTTGAGCCGCACGTTCTGCACGATCGCCTTGCCGCCCTCGGCGCGATCGACGACGACGCCATTGACCTCGGTCGTGGCGCGCTTTGGCTCGGGGCCTTGGACCGGCCTCAGGTCGCGCTCGCGCGCTACGAGGATCATCTCGACGCATTGGGCGCGGCCCTCGCGTCTTCGTCGAACGACTTGGTCGGCAAGACCGACGCCCTGCAAAACCTCCTGCAGACCCACGGCTATCGTGGCGACGCGCAAACCTACGATGACGATCAAAACGCCAACCTCATTCGCGTCATCGACCGCCGCATGGGCTTGCCGGTCAGCTTGGCCATTCTTCTGATCCACGCCGCCGAAAGCGCCGGTTGGTCGGTGACGGGCCTATCGTTTCCCTACCACTTCCTGGTGCGCCTCGATCACCGTAATGAGCGCGTCGTGCTCGACCCGTTCAACGGCGGTTCCGTTGTGACGCCGCTCCAGATGCGCGAATTGCTGAAGTCCTTTGACAACGATGCCGACTTGCAACCCGCGCATTATAAGCCCGTCAGCAAACGGGCGGTCCTGTTGCGGCTGCAAAACAACATGAAATCCCGCGCCGTCCAGCAGCAGCGGTTTGATCGCGCCGCCGAACTGATCGAACGCATGTTGCTGTTCGCGCCGGGCGAGGCCGGGTTGTGGCGCGAACTTGGGGTTCTTCAGGTCGCCTGCGGACGAGTGAAAGACGCGGTAGTCTCCGCCGAACGCTATCAAGGCATGGCCGATGGCGAAGACCAGCGCAACGACGCGGCAATGCTGGTACGAAAGATCAAATCGCGTCTGAACTGACCGCGCCTGCTGCCCTTTTTCGTGGATTGATATGAGCCTCGCTGTCGCCATCCAAATGGATCACATCGCCGGTGTCGACATCGGCGCCGACTCGACCTTCGTCTTGGCGCTCGAGGCGCAAGCCCGCGGTCATGGCCTCTTTCACTACTTGCCCCGCGATCTGTTTTTGCGCGAAGGCCGCGCCTTCGCGCGCGCCCAGCCGCTCACGGTGCGCAACGAAAAGGGCAACCACCACAGCCTCGGCGCCCCGGAGGTAATCGACCTCGCCACCCTCGATGTCGTGCTGATGCGCCAAGACCCGCCGTTCGACATGTCCTACATCACCGCGACGCACATTCTCGAACACGTCCACCCAGATACCTTGGTGGTGAACGATCCCGTCCATGTGCGCAACGCGCCGGAAAAACTATTCGTCACGCATTTTCCGGGCGTCATGCCGCCGACCCTGATCACCTCGGACATGGACGAGATCAAGGATTTTCGCGCCAAGCATAAAGACATCATCGTCAAGCCGCTCTTCGGCAACGGCGGGGCCGGCGTCTTCCGACTCAAGCCGGACGACGAGAACCTCTCCTCGCTGATGGAAATGTTCACCGAAATGTTTCGCGAGCCCGTGATCGTGCAGCGCTACCTGCCCGAGGTGCGCGAGGGCGACAAACGCATCATCTTGGTCGATGGCCGGGCCGCCGGCGCGATCAACCGGGTGCCGGCGCAGGGCGAGATCAGGGCCAATATGCATGTCGGCGGCAAGCCCCTGAAGACCGACATTACCCCGGCGGAGATGGAAATTTGCGAGGCGATCGGCCCGGCGCTGCAGGAGCGCGGCCTGATTTTCGTCGGCATCGACGTCATCGGCGGCAAGTACCTCACCGAGATCAACGTCACCTCGCCCACCGGAATCCAAGAGACCAACCGCTTCAACGGGGTCTCGCTGGAGGCCGAAATCTGGGACGCGATCGAGACCCGGTATCACGCCAGGCACACGGGACGGGCGACCTAGCCCTCGAATCATTAATTTCGGCTCTTTGGAGCCCTTATTTGTCGTCAAACCGGCCCCAGGGCGCTTGTCGGGCCGGATTCGGAGCCTATATAACCCTCGGCCTTAGCGGATATTCCCGCAGGGAATCCACACCCGGGCTGCCGAATTGGGGCCCAAAGGCGGATTCGCCGAATAGGAGTGAAGAACATGAGCAAAGTTATCGGTATCGATCTCGGCACGACGAATTCGTGTGTCGCGATCATGGAAGGCGGCGACGTCAAGGTCATCGAGAACGCCGAGGGCGCCCGCACCACCCCCTCAATGGTCGCTTTCACCGAAGAAGAAGAGCGACTGGTCGGACAGGCCGCCAAACGGCAGGCCGTCACCAACCCTGAAGCCACGCTATTTGCGATCAAGCGCCTGATCGGGCGCACCTTTGCCGACCCGATTACCGCCAAAGACAAAGACATGGTGCCCTACAAGATCGTGAAGGGCGGCAATGGCGATGCCTGGGTCGAGGCGCGTGGCGAGAAATACTCGCCCAGTCAGGTCTCGGCCTTCATCTTGCAGAAGATGAAAGAAACCGCCGAGGGCTACCTTGGCGAAACGGTCGAACAAGCCGTGATCACGGTCCCGGCCTATTTCAACGACGCCCAGCGCCAAGCCACCAAAGACGCCGGCAAGATCGCCGGCCTCGAAGTGCTGCGTATTATCAACGAGCCGACCGCAGCCGCGCTCGCCTACGGCCTTGATAAGAACGAAGGCAAGATAATCGCGGTCTACGACCTCGGCGGCGGCACGTTTGATGTGTCGGTCCTTGAGATCGGCGACGGCGTGTTCGAGGTCAAGTCGACCAACGGCGACACGTTCCTCGGCGGCGAAGACTTCGACATGCGGCTGATGAACTACCTGGCCGACGAATTCCAGAAAGAGCAGGGCATCGATCTGCGTGGCGACAAACTCGCACTGCAGCGCCTGAAAGAGGCCTCCGAGAAAGCCAAGATCGAATTGTCGAGCTCGGCCCAAACCGAAGTGAACTTGCCGTTCATCACGGCGGACGCGTCGGGGCCCAAGCATCTGACCATGAAGCTGACCCGCGCCAAGCTCGAGGCGTTGGTGGACGATCTGATCCAACGCACCGTCGAGCCGTGCAAGAAGGCGCTCAAGGATGCCGGCGTCAACGCGGGCGAGATCGACGAGGTTGTTCTCGTCGGCGGCATGACGCGCATGCCCAAGGTCATCGAAACGGTAAAGAACTTCTTCGGTCGCGAGCCCCACAAGGGCGTCAACCCCGACGAAGTCGTCGCCATGGGCGCCGCCATTCAGGCCGGTGTGCTACAGGGCGACGTCAAAGACGTGCTGTTGCTCGATGTCACCCCGCTGTCGCTTGGCATCGAGACGTTGGGTGGCGTGTTCACACGCCTCATCGATCGCAACACCACGATCCCGACGCGCAAGTCGCAGGTATTCTCGACCGCCGAAGACAACCAATCGGCCGTCACCATCCGTGTCGCCCAGGGCGAACGCGAAATGGCCTCGGACAACAAAATGCTGGGCCAGTTCGACTTGGTCGGTATTCCCTCGGCACCGCGGGGCATCCCGCAAGTCGAGGTCACCTTCGACATCGATGCCAACGGCATCGTCAACGTGTCGGCCAAAGACAAAGGCACCGGCAAGGAACAGCAAATCCGCATCCAGGCTTCGGGCGGCTTGTCCGACGCCGACATCGAACAGATGGTCAAGGATGCCGAATCGCATTCGGCCGAAGACAAAGAGCGTCGCGAGTTGGTCGAAACCAAGAACCAGGCCGAGGCCGTCATCCACACGACCGAGCGCAACATCAAAGAACACGGCGACAAGGTCACCGATAGCGACAAGGCCGGGATCGAAGCCGCGTTGGACGAGTTGCGGGCCGTCAAAGACGGTGACGACAAAGACGAGATCCAGAAAAAGACCGAGGCCGCCATTACCGCGTCCATGAAGCTCGGCGAGGCGATCTACAAAGAGCAAGCCGAAGCCGACGGTGCCGCGGCGGCCGCCGAAGACGGTGCGGATACCGGGCCGGGCGATGACGGTGTGGTCGACGCCGACTTTGAAGAAGTCGACGACGACGACAAGAAAGACACGGCCTAGACCGAACCTCGTCGGTAAGACGATGAAACGCTCTTCCGCCCCGTGCCGTAACGATCTTGCGCGCGGGGCGGAACTGCGTTTTGGGGGAAAAACAGCAATGCGACCGCCGAGATGACAAAGCAGGATTACTACGAGGCGCTTGGCGTCGACCGCAAGGCATCCGACGCCGATATCAAAAAGGCCTATCGCAAACTTGCGATGCAATACCATCCGGACCGCAATCCGGATAACCCCGAAGCTGAGGCCAAATTCAAAGAACTCTCCGAGGCCTACGATGTGCTGCGCGACGATCAGAAACGCGCAGCCTACGACCAGTTCGGCCATGCGGCGTTCGAAAACGGCGGCATGGGGCGTAGCGGTGGATCGAGCGCGTTCGACTTCGCGTCGAGTTTCTCCGACATCTTCGAAGATCTTTTCGGCGATTTCGGTGGTGGCGGTCGGCGGCACAGCCAAACCCGCGGCGCCGACATGCGCTACAACATGGAAATCACGCTCGAAGAGACCTACCACGGCAAAAAGGCGACTATCCGTGTGCCGACATCGGTCGCCTGCGATGCCTGCCACGGCTCGGGCAGCGAAGGCGATGCGCAGCCCACCACCTGCGGCATGTGCCGCGGCCACGGCAAGGTGCGCGCCCAACAGGGCTTTTTCACGATCGAACGAACCTGCCCAACCTGCCAGGGCATGGGCCATGTCATCGAAAACCCGTGCAAGCCGTGTGGCGGCTCGGGCCGCGTGCGGCGCGAGAAATCGCTCGCCGTCAACATCCCGCGCGGCGTCGAGGACGGCACCCGTATCCGCCTCTCGGGCGAAGGCGAAGCCGGCTTACGCGGCGGCCCGCCCGGCGATCTCTACATCTTTCTGTCGGTCACGCCCCACCAGTTCTTCGAGCGCGAAGGCCTCAACGTATTTTGCGCCGTCCCCATCAGCATGACGACCGCCGCGTTGGGCGGCCACGTCGAGGTGCCGACGTTGGACGGCACCCGCGCACGCCTGACGATGCCGGCCGGCACGCAAAGCGGAAAGCAGTTCCGCATGCGCGCCAAAGGCATGCCCGCGGTGCGCGGCAACGGCAAGGGCGATCTGTTCATCCAAGCGGTCGTCGAAACGCCGGTCAATCTGTCCAAAAAACAAAAAGAACTACTCAAGGAATTCGAAGACGCCGGCGGCAGCAAATCGCACAGCCCCGAATCCGAAGGCTTTTTCTCCAAGGTCAAAGAGCTCTGGGCCGACCTCAAAGAGTAGCCGCCGTGCCCTGAGCGGCAGACAGGACGATCCCCCGAAAACCGCTACACTATGAAGGCAACATCAGGAGCCCGCGATGCATCCAGAACGCGGTGGCCGTAAACGTCCCCCTTCCGTCCGGCACGAAGGGCAACATGCGCTGAGCCCGGCCATGAGCCACGACGACTTCGCCCGCTTCGATTTCGTCATGACGTCCTATTTTCACGTCGCCCAGGACATCTATCCCGGCAACAAGCGGGCCTACGATGAACGGGTCGCGCCGCGCTACCACAAGCGGCATGGCGGCCCGCCCAAGACCCGGGCCGAAGTACGCGAGGCAATGTACGCCGACCCCTATTGGCAAATGTGGAGCGCGCTCAAACGCGGCAATCAAGAACTGTCCTACGCCGCGCGCAGCCAAGTCCTGGCGCAAGAATTCGACGCGCTTGAGGCGCGCGCCGCCAAAGCCAACGGTCGCGGCAAATCGACGCTCCGGCTGAACCCCGACCTCAAGGTGCCGCGCTACGTCACCGCGATCGACATCCACTGTCAGCCGGGCGGCTACAATGCCAGCGACGGCGAAGACCTCTACGCCGGCGCGATGTACGACACCGCCAGTCTCTATCTCGCCACCGGCGGCGAGTTCGGCAAATGGAACGACGCCGCGGGCTGGTCGATGGTCAACTGGCTGACCACCGAGTTCCCCGACATCAACCCCAAACGCATTCTCGATATCGGCTGTACCGTGGGGCATTCGACGTTGCCGTTGGCGCAGCACTTCACCAAGGCCGAAGTCCATGCCATCGATGTCTGCGCGCCGCAGGTGCGGTTCGGTAAGATGCGCGCCGACTCGCTCGACGTCGGCGTGCATTTCTCGCAGCAAAACGCCGAGGCGACCGATTTTCCCGACAATCATTTCGATGTCGTGACCAGCGCGATGGTGCTTCACGAAATGCCGCAAAAAGCGATGAAGCGGATGGCCAAGGAAATCCACCGCATCCTCAAACCGGGCGGCGTCATGGTCCATGCCGAACAGCCGCAATATCACGGCCAACCGGCCGCCGAGCAGTTCCTTCGCGAGTGGGATACCCGGTTCAACAACGAACCCTTCCGGTGCGGCTTCCGCGATATGGACCTGACCGGCCTCGCCACCGGGGCGGGCTTTCGGGCCGCTGGCGTGCACCAGGATATGGGTCCGGGCTGCGCCCTGGGACCCAACGGCATCGAGGTCCGCGGGCCCGGATTGTGGTTGTTTTTTTCCGCCCGCAAATCGCACTAACGCATTGACCTAAAGCGGTTAATTCCGCTCGGCACGGGACCGCTTGGTTTCGTGATAAACTACCGCTTCGAGAAGCGTGGCGAAGCACGCCGAAAACAAGGGAGTGACATGGCCAAGCAACGCCAAATCGTGCCTGACGTCGTGTCCGATCAGACCTTGATCGTCCTGACCGCAAACGATCACGTGCGCGACGCCGCCCGCCTGATGAAGCACCGCCGCGTCGGCGCCGTTCTGGTCATGGCCGGCGATACCCTCGAAGGCATCTTTACCGAACGCGACCTGGTCTACCGCGTTGTCGCCGACGGCCTCGATCCTGATATGACGACGCTCGCGCAGGTCATGACGCCAAACCCCGACACCATCGATGCCGGCGCCACGGCGCTCGACGCCCTCAAAGCGATGAACGAACGGGGCTATCGGCATTTACCGGTGATGGAGGACGGCCGCGTGGTCGGGGTCGTCTCGACGCGCGATTTCTACGGCGAGGAAAAGGCGGAAGAAGAAAGCCGTCACGCCGAAAGCGCGGGCCGGATCACCCAACTGCGCAACTAGGCGCGGGCGCCACCTCAAAAAGAAAAAGGCCGGGAAATTTTCCGGCCTTTGTCGTCGAACGGCGATTGCCGCTATTTCCACGCGGCGTAGAAGAACCACTCGCCCTTGTCCGGGACATGTATCGTGCCGTCGGCTTGCGGGACGACAAACGGGGCCATCGTCTGTTCGACCTGGTCCTTGGCGAACCCGCCTTTGATGGCCACATCCTCAAGATCCATGTCGTGCATCGGACCCCAGAACGGTTCGTTGTTGTTGTGGGTATCCCAATCCATTTCGAATTGCCGCCAGGCGCTGTCCATCATCGCGAAGGGAGGCTGCTCGACATGCAGCATCAACCCGCCCGGACGCAGAATGCGATGCGCCTCTTCAACGATCTGATACACGGCCTTGTGCGAGGTTTCGTGGAGGAACATCGAGGACACCACGAGATCGAACGAATTGTCCGGGAACTTGGTGTCTTCGCCGAGGCCCTGCCAGAAATGCACCGGGCGTCCCATCGACTCGGCCCGGCCATGCGCATAACGCAACAACGGCGCGGCGTAATCGATGCCGTGAATCTCCGCGCCAGGCCATGCGTCGGCATAGGCCAGCGTCGAATGACCGACGGTGCAGCCGACGTCGAGCACGCTGCTCGGGGTAAAATTCGGGTAGGTGTAGTCGAGCCAATGGACGACCGACCAACCCGGACCGTCGTTATAGGGGCCCATCTTGCCGCCGGTCCCCATGTAAAGCCCGCCAAGGTCGTACAGCGCGGCGGGGAACACATCGTTGTCCTGTTCTTCGCCGTGATAGCTGCCGGGCATCCAATGCATATCCATCGCGCTTTGGTAGCGCGGCACCGGCACCTCGTCGTCGAGGTGCAGCGTGCCGAGCATCGGATTGGCGACATGCGCCTTTTCGATCAGCGTGTCGATCTGCCGTTCGATAATCGGCATCTTGTGCTGGCTGCCCATCTCTTGTTGATGGCGCCGCATACACGCCCACCACTGATAGGCCGGGTCTTGCAGCATGGCGCGGCGCACCTCGTGGCGGTCTTTCGGTTTGCGGCCCTCGTGGCGCTTGAACGCCGGTTCGACCCTGCCCTCGAAAATCGTTTTGTTCTGGCTCTGCACGTTTTCCCGCAGGTGCCGCGCGAACGCCATTTGATAGTTCAACCGCGCCTCTTCGTCGGCATGCAGGTCGGCCATGACGTCATGGCGGCCCAAGCCGCTGAGTGAGGTCTGCGGAGCGTTGATGTCGGTCGAAGCCATGGGGCGGTCCTTTCGCGCGCGGGGCGGGGCGGGGCAGTCTAACAGAGAGCGGGCAGTCGGTCGAAATCGCTGGGTGCGGCGCGATCTACCAGGGGATATCTTTCTTTTCGTGAAAGAACTTGCCGGTCAGTCCGGCGTCCGCCTCGGCGGCCAGCCAAACCGGGGTTTGCGCGCCTTCTTCGACCTCGATCATGGCGTGCTTGGAGCCCATGTCGGTACGCACCCAACCCGGGCAACAGCAATTGACCGCAATCCCGCGGCCCTTGAGCCCAACGGCCAAGTTCGCGGTGAGCCCGTTGAGCGCCGTCTTGGATATCCGGTACCCCACCATGTTAGGGCCGGCCAACGCGAACTGGCCCATTTGCGACGCCATGTTCACGACGCGCCCGCCGCGCCGCACCAACGGTGCGAGGTGCTGGGTCACCCGCAACGGCGCCAACAAATTGGTCTCGAGGATCTGCCGCACGACATCGATGCCGACATCCATCGCGTCGGTTTCGATGTTTTCGGTGTCGCCGTAAATGCGTTCCAACAAAATGCCGGCATTGTTGACCAGCACATCGATCGCGCCGTAGGTCTTCTCGACCCAGGCCGCACACGCATCGGCGCTGTCGTCGCGCGTAACGTCAAGAACGTGACCCACCACATCGAGCCCATCCGCGCGCAACGCGTGCGCGGCCGCCTCGACCTTCGCAGCATCGCGCCCGGTGAGCACCACGTGGAAGCCATGATCGCGGGCGAGTTGGCGACCGATTTCAAGTCCTAGCCCCCGATTGGCGCCGGTGACCACAGCAATTTTCTTAGCGTCTGTCATCATTCGTCCCCAGATGCGCAGCACGTGTGCTAAATGTCGCCATCGTAAAAGAAATGCCGGGAACGACCATGGCAGATTTAAAGATTGGAATCGCGGGCTGCGCCGGCCGCATGGGGCAAGCGCTGTTTCGCCAAGTGAGCGCCACGCCAGGCTGTGTTGTGGCCGGCGGTAGCGAGGCCGCCGGGAGCAGTGCCGTCGGGCAGGATGTCGGGGCCGTCGCCGGTCTGCCGGCCATCGGCGTTGATGTCGTCGACACCCCAGATGCGCTGTTTGCCTCGTGCCAAGCCGTGTTGGACTTCACCGTGCCGGCCGCGACCGTCGCCAACGCCAAGGCCGCCGCCGCACACAGCACTATCTTGATCGCCGGTACCACGGGGCTCACCGCAGACGACGAAGCCGCGCTGCGGGCCGCGTCCGCCGACACCGCCATCGTCTATGCCGCCAACATGAGCGTCGGCGTCAACGTCCTGGCCCAGGTCGTCAAGCAAGTCGCGGCCAAGCTAGGCGGCGATGCCTTCGACATCGAAGTCGTGGAAAGGCACCACCGCAAAAAGGTCGACGCGCCGTCGGGCACCGCGTTGTTACTGGGCCGCGCCGCCGCCGAAGGCCGCGGCGTCGATCTCGATAGCGTTGCCGAACGCAGCCGCGACGGCATTACCGGCGCGCGCGCCGAAGGCGCGATCGGCTTCGCCTCCTTGCGCGGCGGCAGCGTGCCGGGCGATCACACCGTGATGTTTGCCAGCGACAGCGAGCGCTTGGAATTCACCCACCGCGCGCAAGACCGCACGCTGTTCGCCGCCGGCGCCGTGCGCGCCGCCCTATGGGCCAAAGACCAAGGGCCCGGGCTCTATGACATGAAAGATGTGCTGGGCCTCAAGGACTAGCCCTCGCGCACAAAAAACCCGGCGACCGCGATGGTGCCGGGGCAAAAGAACCGAGGGGGCGCAAGGCCCCCTCAATCTTTATCGCTTAGTCGAGAACCCGAACGTTGGCCGCCGACGTTTTGCCGTCGCGACCGGATTCGAGATCGTATTCGAGCTTCTGGCCTTCGCTGACATGCGAGAGACCAGCGCGCTCGAGCGCTGAAATGTGCAGGAAGCTGTCCTTGCCGCCGTCATCCGGAGCAATAAAGCCATAGCCCTTCGTTGCGTTGAACCACTTAACGGTTCCAATCATGTGTCTTTCCAATTCTTCGTAAGTTCATAGAAACGGCGGGCTCCTGCCCGCCGGGTCTCAGGTCAACGATTTCCGTGGGGTATGACGTTAAGTCGGCGTGGACAGATCGAGATACGCCGGGTCGTCGCAGTCTGATGGCGAGAGATATGGCCCTCCCACCGACCGAGTGCAAGCGGATTCGTCGGAATCCTGCCAAAACGGCCGGAAGTTCGTGCCTTTTCGGCCCTTTCATGCGCATATGGCACGATTATCGGTACCAACCGATTGGGCGGCCACGCCCCAAACCCCAACAAGGACATCTCGATTGACCGAAGCGACAGCCGCCAAACATGGCGCCAAATGGACGTGCGAAAAATGCGAAACGAAATTTTACGACCTCAACAAAAAGGGCCCCGGTAACGGCGCCATTTGCCCCGAGTGCGGCAACGAGGTCTTCAAGGTTGTGACCCTGCCGCCGGGCACGCCGCGCAAACCGAAATCGCGCAGCAGCTTTACCCGCGGCGGACGGCCGGCCCCGGTAAAAGAGGCGCCCAAGGCCGAAGAAGAGAACCCCGACGATGCGCCCAGCGACGACGATGACGACGATGGTTTGCCGACCCTCAGCGACGACGACGACGATGATGCGGCGGTGATCCCCGGCGCCAACGACGCTAAGACGGAAACAACCCCCTAGACCCTAGGTCATCGCGGCGGCGCCCCCGGCGTCGCGCGCCGCCCTCGGCGTGTGCGCCGCTTCCCATCCCAACATCGCGCGCTTGCGCGCACCGCCCCAGCGGTAGTGGTTGAGAACGCCCGACTTGCGGATCACACGGTGGTACGGCACCAGCCACGAAATCGCGTTGTGCGCCACCGCGTTGCCGACCGCGCGACCGTGTCGCGGTAGGTCGAGATAGGCGCCGATCGCCTCGTAGGTCGCGGTGTGGCCGGGCGGGATCGCCAGCAAGACCTCCCAGACCCGGATTTGAAAGTTGGTGCCCTTGAGAACCAAGGTGAGCGGCTTGTCGCTTCGGCTCGGCGCAAAGATGCGGCGGACGACGTCGGCCACCGCCGTATCGTCTCGCGTAAACGAGGCGCGCGACCAATTGCGCGCGAGGTCGTCATGGGCGGCACGCCGGGCGGCGGCACCGGTGCCCATCACAAACCCCAAACCGCAAACCCCGCGATCGGTGAGATAGAGCAAGCAGTCGCCGAAGGGCGAGGGCGCATAGCCGTAGCGAATCCCCAACCGCGCCCCTCGCGCCTTGTAGTCGCCGGGGGTCATCGCCTCGCAGGCAACGAACAAGTCGTGCAACCGCGACGGGCCGGACAGCCCGGCATCGAACGCCGCGTCCAGCACGCTGGAGGACGATGCCAAAAGGGCCTTGGCGTGATCGACGCCGAGGTATTGCTGAAACTTCTTCGGACTCAAGCCCGCCCAGCGTTTGAACAGGCGTTGAAAATGAAACGGGCTGAGCCCGATTTCCGCCACGATCGCGTCGAGCGATAGCGGCGCATCGCGCACCTCGGCCAGGCGCGCGATCGCCGTTTCGATCCGTTCGTAGTCGCGGCTGTTGAGAAACTCCGTCATGGCCAAAGTGTGAGCCCGCCAGGCGCCCGACACCACCCGATTCTTGCGGTCTCGATTTGCCCGCCGTCACCCGCTTGCCGTCCTGCAATCCCCGCGCGAAGGTTCGGCATGCCCTAACAAGGAGTGCCTATGTTGTCGTGGTTCTTGCTCTTCGCCGTCGCCCTCGGCGGATTTCTGACGCCGGTTCAGGCGTCGATCAACGCCATCCTCGGGCGCTCGCTCGGCCATCCGGTTTCGGCGGCTGTGGTCTCGACCATGGTGTCGTTCAGTTTGTTGGCGATCACCGCGCTTGTTATTCGCGTGCCTTGGCCCGGCGCGGCCGGGCTGTCCGCCCCCTGGTGGGTCTATGTCAGCGGCGGCACGATCGGCGCAGTGTTTGTCTTCTTTCTTTTGTTTTCGGCACCCATCATCGGCGCGACGGCAATGATCGGCGCGGTGATCGCGGGCCAACTGATCGGGTCGGTCGCCCTCGACCATTTCGGCGCCTTGGGATTGCCGCAACACGCCGTTTCGCCGGGCCGCGCCCTCGGGATCGCGTTCCTGGTGGCGGGCGTCTTTTTGATTCGGAAGTTCTAGCGCGCCTTATGCGCTGCCCTTGAGAGGTGCCAATGCGCCGCGCAATTCCTTGGCCAACGCCACCCGTTCGTCGTGCAACAAAAAATCGCCGAGCGCGACGTGGCGACCGTGGCTCGACAACACCAAGCGACTGTCGCGACCGGCGGCCTCGTCGATGGACACGCGCACCCAAAAGGGTTGGAACGTCCAACTACGCACCCGACCCCGCGGTGTGACCCGCCGCACCAAGAGCGACTCTTCGGTCAGCGCGATGGTTTCGACCATGCGCGCCGCGCGATAGCTGAGCTTGAACGCACCGTAAATCAACAAGACGTCGAGCCCGAAAAACCCAAGCACCGGCCACGCCCCGGCTAGCATGAACAACAACCCTGCGCCGAAACTGACTGCCGAGACGCAGGCCATCAAAATCCAAAACCCGGTCGGGCCGAGCGAGCGATGGGGATACAACACCGCGTCGAACAACGTCGGCGGGCTCGGGATCGAAGGGTTTTCCTCGGCGTGCATGGGAAAAGTCTACCGGTCGGGCACGACCGGAGTCACATCGAATCAGAAATCAATCGCGATCTTTTGTCGCAGGCCGGGCCGGCGCGGCTTTCTCTTGCTGGCGCCGGGCGCTGCGCATTTTGTTGAGGTTGAGCATCGACTCCCAGGCATGCGGATCGGTGGCGGCCCTTGCCGCCAGCAACGTCTCGAGCGACGGCGGCGGGGTGGCCGGTTTGGCGGGAGACGGTTTCTTGCGACGTGCCATATCGGGGTGTTTATCACAAAATCGGTGCCGCGCCCGACCGCGAAGTTTGCCTGCGCGGCGCCGGTCGCTAGTCTCGGCGCCATGAAAAAGACCGACATCGACGAGGTGTTTCGCCGTTTGGCGAAGAACAACCCCGCACCCCAAACCGAGCTCACCTACGACAACCCGTTTACGCTTCTGGTCGCGGTCGTGCTGTCGGCCCAAGCCACCGACGTCGGCGTCAACAAAGCCACCCCGGCGCTTTTCAAGGCCGCCAACACGCCCGAAAAAATGGCGCGGTTGGGCGAGGCCAAGATTCGCAACTTCATCAAGACCATCGGGCTGTTCAACGCCAAGGCTAAGAACGTCGCCGCGTTGAGCCGCCTGTTGATCGACCGCCATAACGGCATCGTCCCCGAGGACCGCGAGGCGCTTGAGGCGCTGCCCGGCGTGGGCCGCAAGACCGCCAATGTCGTGATGAACGAGGCCTTCGGCCATCCCACCATCGCCGTCGACACGCATATCTTTCGCGTTAGCAACCGCACCGGCCTTGCACCCGGCAAAACACCACTCGCTGTCGAGGCCGCGCTGGAAAAAGTCGTGCCCGAGACCTGGAAGCTGCACGCCCATCATTGGCTGCTGCTCCATGGTCGCTACATTTGCAAAGCGCGCGTGCCCGATTGTCCGGCGTGTCAGATCGCCGAATTCTGCACCTTCAAGGGCAAAACCACGGTCGAGGGTGGCGCGCCGAGGAAGCCCGCCACGACCAAACTGCGCCGCACCAAAAAAGTCGTGACGAAAAAGAAACCCAAGAAAAAGGCCGCAGCGAAAAAGCCAGCAAACGGTCGCAAACGCCCGCGTTAGTCGTCCTCGTCCAAGCGCACGGTGCTGGTCGAGCCCGCCGCAAAGTGCGCGAGACATTGCGCACTCGTCACCGACGCGCCTTTGCTGCGCGTTTCGACGTAGCTGACCTGATAATCCTCGGGACCTGCGCCCTCGTAGAGGTAGACGTGGGCGATGCAGGCATCGCTTTTGTAAAGCCACACTTCGCCCGGCGGTTCGTTGTGCAAAATCTCCGGCGTGCCCATGAGGTCGGCAAGTTCGCTGCGCCCGAGCCCGACAAGGCGTGCCGGTTCGAGGAGGCTCACTGCTTGCGTCGGTGCGGGCGCCTTATCGGACGCGGTCGGTTGGCGCGTCGGCGCCGACCGCGCGACACGGCGTGGCGGCGGTGTTGTTTCGGTGGGACGCGGTGCGGGGGGTGTCAGTTTCACGGCATCCGGCGGCGTGGCCAACGGCGCCCGCGGTGTCGCGTTGGCTTCGCGCACCACGACGCTTGACGGTGGCGGCACATCGTCCTTGAGAACGCCGGCGACCCGCGCGCGTTCGTCCACCGGCGCCCCGCACGCTGCCAGAACACCAAGACATCCCGCCAAAATCCATGCGCGCTGCGGCAAGCCGGATCGCGCGCTATGCGGCACGGAGTCCCTTGAAGATGTGAATCATCGCCACCGGCGCGATCATCGGCGCGAAGAAGTTGGCGATCGGGATCGTGAACAGCACGGCAACGATGGCGCCGGCAAAAAAGATGCGGCCGCGTTCCCGACGGCGCAGCACCTTTGTCGACTTGATGTCGGTATAGCGATGCGCCACCGCCTCAAAGTACTCGCGCCCCATGAGATAGCCGTTCAACGCAAAATAGACCAAGAACCCGATCCCGAAGACCAACGCCAAAAAGACGTAAGGCACCAGCATCACCAAGTTCAACACAATCATCACCGCCAGGAACCGCAAACCGACGAAGATCTCTTGGCCGATCGGAAGGTCCTCGCCCGGCACATCGTGCGGGTAATGCTCTTTTTCCACCGCTTCGAGAATCTCGCCCATGAAAAACGTCGTGATCACCATCGTCGCGACAGCCGGCGAGAACAGCCATAGGGCCAAGATGAAAATGACCGAGCCGGCGGCGCCCGAAATCCAGCCCGCGAACCATAGATCGTACGTCACCCACAGGTATTCGACGCCCGCCCCGGCAAGAACGCCGACCAGGATGATCACGATCAGCGTGACGAGGAAACTCTTCACGAACACCTTGCGAAACGAGGGCTCGGGAAGTTGCGCGATGGCTTTGGCGAAGGCGCTGATCATAATGGGTTTTCCGTTGTACCGTGCGGCCTCGGGACGGCGACCCTGTGTTGCCCGGGCGCGCCGGCTATCTATACTGCGGCGACCGCCGTCATGCCAGCGGCGCTGCGTGATGTCGCGCCGATCCAAAGGAGACTCCTCTGTCAGCCGATTTGCTTGATGCCGTTTGTATCGGCAACGCCATTGTCGACGTGATTAGCGCGGCAGAACCGGAATTCCTGAGCCGCCACAATTTGGTGCCGGGGTCGATGAACTTGATCGACGAAACCCAGGCCCAAGCCCTGTACGGCGAAATGGGCCCCGGCCGCGAGATCTCGGGCGGGTCCGCCGGAAATACCGCCGCCGGCATTGCATCCCTCGGCGGCGCCTGCAGGTTTATCGGCAAGGTGCATAACGACGAACTCGGCGACGTCTTCACCCACGACATGCGCGCCGCGGGCGTGGAGTTCACCACCGCGCATCTCGTCGCCGGCCCGGCCACGGCGCGGTCGTTGATCCTGGTGACCCCCGATGCCGAGCGCACGATGAATACGTATCTTGGCGCCTGTGTCGAGTTGGGTCCGGACGACATCGATGAAGATCAGATCGCGCGCGCCCAGGTAACCTACATGGAAGGCTATTTGTGGGACCCGCCATCGGCGAAAGACGCTTTCCGTCGGGCGATCGAAATCGCCCACGGCGCCGGGCGCAAGACCGCGCTGACGCTATCGGATTCGTTTTGCGTCGACCGCTATCGGCAAGAATTCTTGCAGCTCATGGAAGGCGACATCGACATCGTGTTCGCCAACGAAGACGAGCTCAAATCGCTCTATCAGGTCGACAGCTTCGACGATGCGCTCCAACGCGTGCAAGGCCACTGCGAGATCGCCGCCCTAACGCGTAGCGAAAAGGGATCGGTCATCGTGCGCGGCACCGAAGTGCACGTGATCGACGCCATGCCGGTTGACCGCGTCGTCGACACGACCGGCGCCGGCGATCTCTACGCGGCGGGTTTTCTCTATGGCTTGGCGCGCGATTACGACCTCAAGACCTGCGGATTGATCGCGGGCCTAGCAGCGTCGGAGATCCTCTCCCATTACGGCGCACGGCCAGAGGTTTCGCTCAAAAAGCTTGTCGATGAGCACATCGCGATCTAGCGCCCACCCCGCCGTACCGGGAGCCCGCTAATGGCGCGCGCGCGGATGGCGGCGGGGATCATCCTCTACGTCTATGTCGCGACGCATCTCCTCAATCATGCGCTCGGCATTGCCTCGCTCGAGACGATGGAAATCGGTCGCGAGGTCTTTCTAGCCGTCTGGCGCAATCCCATCGGCTCGACCCTGCTCTACGGCGCAATTCTGGTGCACGTCGTGTTGGTGTTGTGGTCGCTGTTCCGCCGCCGCACGTTACGCATGCCCCTACGCGAGGCGTTGCAAATCTTGTTCGGTTTGTTGCTGCCCGTCGTCCTGCTCGAACACATCATCGGCACCCGGGTCATGACCCTCATTGCCGACACCAACGATACCTACGGCTATGTGCTGTCGACGTTGTGGATTACGAATCCGGAGAAGGGGTGGATTCAGGCGGTCGCGTTGTTGCTGGCCTGGGCCCACGGCACGATGGGGCTGTATTTCTGGCTCCGCCTCAAGCCGTGGTTCTCGACGTGGGCGCCTTGGTTGTTCGCGACCGTCCTGCTGTTGCCGGTTCTTTCCTTGGTTGGCTTTGTCGACGGCGGCCGGGAATTTGCGCGCTTGCTCGAAGACGAAGCCTTCGTCGATCGATTGATCGAAACCGCCAACCCGCCCGACGAGGCCGCGATTGCCCAAGCGCTCGCCGTCTTTGACTGGGGCCGCATCACCTATCTCGCCTTGCTGGCCCTCGTGGTGCTCGGCCGCATCGGGCGCTGGGTGATCCAATCGCGGGCGCACATGGTGACCATCACCTACGCCGATGGCCGCAAGGTCGCGATGGAACCGGGCTCAAGCGTGCTCGACGCCAGCCGCCGAATCGGCGTGCCGCATGCCTCGGTTTGCGGCGGGCGCGGCCGCTGTTCCACGTGTCGCATCCACGTCAGCGTGGGCCGCGAAAATCTCCCCGAACCCTCGACAGAGGAACAACGCGTGTTGCAACGCGTCGGCGCCTCGGATGCAACACGGCTCGCCTGCCAATTGCGACCGACCCACGACGTGTCGGTCACGCCGTTGTTGTCGCCCGATGCCACCGCGAAGGACGGCCACCGACGGTCGGCGATCAGTCAAGGCGCCGAACGCGAGGTCGCCATCTTGTTTGCCGATATCCGCGCCTTCACGGCCTTTTCGGAAAAGAAACTGCCCTACGACGTGGTGTTCGTGCTCAACCAGTATTTTCGCACCATGGGCGAGGCGGTCGAACGCGCCGGCGGTCAACTCGACAAATTCATCGGCGACGGCGTGATGGCGCTGTTCGGGATCGAAACCGATGCCGAAGCGGGCTGCCGGTCCGCGTTGGAAGCGGCGCGGCGCATGGCAGTCGGCCTCAAAGAGCTCAACGAGAACCTTAAGAACGATCTGCCCGAACCGCTGCGGATCGGCATCGGCATTCATGTCGGCAGCGTCATCGTCGGCGATATGGGCTATGCCGGCGCCAGGTCGGTGACGGCCATCGGCGATCCGGTCAACACGGCAAGCCGTCTGGAGACCATGAACAAAGAGTTCACCTCGCAGCTCATCGTCAGCAAGAAGGTGGCGCGGCGGGCGGGACTCGACTTGTCTGAAGAACGCCTCGAGGTGGTCACCGTGCGCGGTCGCGCCGACCCGCTCCAGGTTTACATTCTCAACGACGCCGCCGACCTCAAAGCGGTGGCCTAGGCCTAGACGCTAGGCCTGGGCGCCGTATTTCTCGGCCAGATCCCGCCGAAACGCATCGCGGGTCTTGGCCATCTCGACAAACGCCTCGGCAAAGACCGGCGCGCCCTGCACAAAATCCCAATACGGCGTGAGCCGGGCATAGCCGTCGCGCAGGTCGTCGTCGACAAAGTGGCGCAAAATGTTGGGCAGGTACCACAACGCCGTGGCGAGCGCGCAATCGGCCAACGTCGGCGCCGCGCCAAGGCACCACGGTCCCGGTTCGACCGTGTCGTCGATCCGCGCCAACCCTGCTTTGATCGCATCGAGATGGTGGGCCACGACCGCGGCATCGCGCGGTGTGGTGCGGATCTGCGGCACCAGCGCATGCACCGGTGCGAGCAAATAGAGATCGACCAGCCGCGACACCAATCGCGAACGGGCGCGCGCCGCCGCATCGGTCGGCCGCAACGACGGCTCGGGATACTTGTCCTCCAGGTATTCGACGATCACTTCGGACTCGTACAGCAGCAGGTCGCCGTCCTCGATGAAGGGAATTTTCCCGGTTGGACTGCGCGCCCGGTTGGGATCGGAGGCGACGTCGGGCGGCCCGATCACCAGCTCAAGATCAAGCCCCTTGGCCAGACCGGCGAACCACACGCGGCAAAAGTAGGGCGACAGCGGCGTGCCGTAGAGCGTTACCGCCACGCGCGCTAGCTTTGCTTGTTGATCAGGCCGGTGCCCAGCGATTCGCCACCCAAAATATGCACATGAAAATGCGGCACTAATTGGTGGGAATCCGGCCCGTGATTGGCGATCAAGCGATAGCCCGTGGCATCGACCCCGAGGTCGCGCGCGATCTTGCCGACCGCCCGGAAGAAGCCGAGCGTTTCGGCGTCCGTCGCATTGGCCGAGAAGTCGTCCATCGATACATAAGCGCCCTTGGGGATGACCAGGACGTGGGTCTCGGCTTGCGGCGCGATGTCGTTGAACGCCAAGACGTGATCGTCTTCGTAGACCTTGGAACACGGCAGATCGCCGCGCAGGATTTTGGCGAACACATTGTCGGTGTCGTAGCTCATCGGCGTTCTCCTAGTCGATCGTCTTGTCTTTGCGGGCCGCCATTTCGGCGAGGCCGGACGTCCCTTCACGGCGCGCGAGTTCCGCGAATACCTGTTCGGGGCGCAAATCCATCTGCGCCCACAGCACCATCAGTGCAAACATCAGGTCGGCGCTTTCGTAGATGACCTGCCCGGGATCTTTGTCGACCGCCGCCACGACGGTTTCCACGGCTTCCTCGCCGACTTTCTCGGCGATCTTCTTGCGGCCCTTGGAAAACATCTTGGCGACGTAAGACTCCTTAGGGTCGGCATCGCGGCGCTGTTCGATGACCGCGAAAACACGGTCGATGACGGCACTGCTGGTGTCGAGTTCGTTCATGTAAGTGACTTCCTCATAAAGACCCGGGGCACCCCGGCATGGTCTTGGCGATCGTATTCGCGCCACCCCAGGCGCGTATAGAGCGCGACGTTTTCGGTCATCTTGGCGTGCGTGAAAAGTCGTAAATCGTCAAACCCTTGCGCCCGCGTTTCTTGCTCGGCCTTTTCGATCAACATCCGGCCGAGCCCGCGGCCCTGTTGATCCAGTGACACCGCCACGTTGACCAACAGCATGTGGTCCTCGGCGGCGTTGAGAAACAACGCCCCGATGATGGCCCCGGCCTCGTCCATCACCCAGGCCTGGTAGAGAGTGATCTCTTCGGCGTAATCGGCACCCAGTGGCGGTGGCGGGGCGCCCAGGCGCGATTCATAGGGGCTATAGGCCGCAACCATCAGCGCCGAAATGCCGGCGGCATCGGCGGCGACCGCGTTTCGGATCGTCACGCCGGAGGTGTCCTTGCTCATCTGCCAACCCTTTGCGTTTCGGCGCGGCGGCGCAGCACGCCGCTTGCCAAGGCAACGCCGCAGCATACCGCAATCACGCCAACCCACGTCAGCGGCGCCGGCAATTCCGCCATCACGGGCACCGCGATCAAGGTGGCAATCACCGGCGTCAACGCGCTGAAGGCCGCCGCGGACGACGCGCCAAGATGGCGGATCGCAATGCCATAGGCGACCATCGCCAAGAGCCCCGACAAAATCCCTTGCGCGCCGATTTGAATCGCGATGTCGCGCAACGGCGCATCGAAGTGCAAATCGCCAAAGATGAGGGCCAACGGCACCAACAACAGCATCGAGCCGGTATTGACCACCGCCGCCGCTTGCCACGCATCCAACCCCGATTGCCGCAACCCGATGGTGTAGATGGCCCACATCGAGGCACCGCACAGAAACAGGATATGGCCGCGCCACTCGCCGGGGTCGCCGGTAAAAAGACTGACCCCGCCCACCGCCAAGCCGCCGGCAATGATCAGAACAAACCCGACCATGCGCCACCGATCGAACCGTTCGCCCAGCAGCATGAACGCGAACAACGCGACAAACAGCGGCATGGTGCCGGGCAGCAGCGCGCCGATATCGGCCGTTGGCGCGAACTGCATCCCGGTACTGACGATAAGAAGAAACGGCGCCCCAGCGCCACCGATCAACGCGGCGATGTGGCGCCAACGCACCGTGCGCCACGGGATCCGAAAAAACACCGGCAGCAGAATCAATCCCGGTGGCGCGGTCCGCAAGATCGCAATCTCAACCGGCGCGAGGTTGCTGGTCACCCCAAACCGCGTGGCGACAATCCAGCCGCCCCAGATCGTGACGGTGAACAGCGCGGCAATCGTGCCCCAGGCCACCGACGGGATCGCCGCCGACCCCGCGGCACGCTCAGTCACGAACCGGCACGCCCGCTTGTTTTAGATGCGCCTTGGCCTCGCCGATGGTGAATTCGCCGAAGTGAAAGATCGACGCGGCCAAAACCGCCGTCGCATGACCCTCCGACACCCCGGCCGCGAGATGATCGAGCGTACCGACACCGCCCGAGGCGATCACCGGAATCGTTACCGCATCGGCAATCGCGCGGGTCAGCTCGAGGTCGAATCCTTGCTTGGTGCCGTCGCGATCCATCGAGGTCAGGAGAATCTCGCCGGCACCATACTCAGCCATGCGTTGCGCCCACGCCACGGCATCGATGCCGGTGGGGTTGCGCCCGCCATGGGTAAACACCTCGAACTGCCAGTTGCGTCCCGCCTCGGCGCCGGGGTTTCGTTTGGCATCGATCGCCACCACGATGCACTGGCTGCCGAATTTTTCGGCCGCCTGGCGCACGAAGTCCGGGTCGGTCACCGCCGCCGTATTGATCGACACCTTGTCGGCGCCCGCGAGCAACAGTTTGCGCACATCGTCCAGCGTCCGTACCCCGCCGCCGACGGTCAGCGGCATGAAGCACTGTTCGGCCGTGCGCGCCACGACATCGAAGATCGTGTCGCGGTTCTCGTGGCTCGCGGTGATATCCAGAAAGCACAACTCGTCGGCGCCTTGCGCGTCGTAAAGCCGCGCCTGTTCGACCGGATCGCCGGCATCACGCAGATCGACAAAGTTGACGCCCTTGACCACGCGCCCGTCCTTGACGTCGAGGCACGGAATAATGCGGGCTTTCAGCATGACCTAGGCCGCCGCGGCCAACGCCCCGGCCGGCTCCAACGTCCCTTCGTACAGGGCGCGGCCGATGATCGCCCCGGCGATGCCTTGGTCTTCGCGTGCCTTGAGCGCCGTCACGTCGGCCACCGTGGCGACGCCGCCCGAGGCAATCACCGGGATCGACACCGCCTGCGCCACCTCCAAGGTGGCCGCGACATTGACCCCTTCAAGGACACCGTCGCGATCGATATCGGTGTGGATGATCGCCGCCACGCCATCGTCTTCGAAACTCTTAGCGAGGTCGATTGCGGTCATTTCGGAGACCTCGGCCCAGCCTTCGACGGCGACCTTGCCGCCCTTGGCATCGATGCCGACCGCGATCCGTCCGGGGTATTCGCGCGCCGCCGTGCGCACCAGGTCTGGATCGCGCAGCGCCACCGTGCCCAGGATGACCCGCGCCACCCCGCGATCGATCCAGCGCTGGATGGTTTGCAAATCGCGGATGCCGCCGCCCAGTTGAACCGGCAAGTCGGTCGCCCCGAGGATCGCCGAAACCGCATCTGCATTGACCGGTTGCCCGGCGAAGGCCCCATTGAGATCGACAATGTGCAGCCACGAAAAGCCGAGGGTCTTAAACTGCGTCGCCTGCGCTGCCGGATCGTCGTTGTAGATCGTCGCATCGGCCATGATGCCGCGCTTGAGGCGCACGCAGACCCCGTCTTTGAGATCGATTGCCGGATAGAGAATCACGCGCCCAGGTCCTTGGTATAGAAAAACCCGCGAATGAACGTGCCCTCGACCAACGCGTAATTGGGTTTAACGCCCCAACGCACAAAGCCCGCGTTCTCATAGAGCGCGATCGCGCCTTCTTGGGTCTCCCGCACGTCGAGGCTGATCTGGCGAAAACCCAATTCGCGGGCATGCTTTTCGAATTCGTCCAGCATCTTGCGCGCCAACCCGTGACCGCGGGCCCAGGGCGCAACGAAGAAACTATTGAGCGTCACGTTGTGCGCGCCGGCTTCGTTGTTGGGCGCCGGACGCACCATTTGCGCCGTCCCGGCAAGCGTGCCGTTGTAGCGCCCAACCAAGAGGTCGCGCTCGGGCACCAACAGCGCGCCGCGCCAATAGGCTTCAATCCGATCGCGCGGCGGCGGGTCGATCCAGTCAAAGCCGATCCCGACCTTGATCGCCTGTTCGGTGGCCGCACAAATATCGTCGAGGTCGTCGTCCTCGAAGTCGCTCAGCCACTCGACGTGGGTGCTGTTCATTAGGGCGTCCATGACAAGAAATTCGCAATCAACCGCAAACCGGTCTCCTGACTCTTCTCCGGGTGAAACTGCGTGCCGACCAAATTATCGCGCCCGATGACGGCCGCGACGGGGACACCATAATCGGTCTCCGCCAAGACGTGGGCCGGGTCGGCAGCGTTAAACGCATAACTGTGAACAAAGTACGCATGCGCCCCGGTTTCAACCCCCGCGAGCACCGGATGATCGGGCGTGTTGACCCGCAGATCGTTCCACCCCATGTGGGGCACCGGTCGGCCGGGCGCCGGCGTCAGCGCCTCGACGGTGCCGGGAATCCAACCGAACCCGTCGTGGGTGCCGTGTTCCAGCCCTTGCGTCGCCATCAGTTGCATCCCTACGCAGATCCCCAAAAAGGGACGGCCACCGTCGATGACAGCAGCGGTGAGCGCCGCCGCCATCCCGTCAAGTGCGAGTAGACCGGCACGGCAATCGGCAAAAGCCCCGACGCCCGGTAAGACGATCCGGTCGGCGCCGCGCACCACGTCAGGCGACGCGGTCACCACGATGGCATCGCCGCCGTTTTCACGGGCGGCACGTTCGAACGCCTTGGCCGCCGACCGCAGATTGCCCGAGCCGTAGTCGATGATCGCCGTGGTCATTGCGGCGCGGGCTCGCGGGGCAACAACGCGCCCGTCGAGGTCACGTCGAACGCGACGAAGAACGCCCGCTCGGCATCGGCCAACCGCCGCCCCGACACGATGCCGACCTCGCGCCAGCCGCGCCCCGACTTGGTCCAGCGCCACAGGTTGTTGCCTTCGAACCCCATGACCAACGCCACGGCGATGTCGATGACGCCCCCGGTGAGCGGCACGATCCATCCGTTGTCGACCGCGGTCGAAACCACCACGAGAATCACGAAGACGGCGGCCGCCACCAGCCACAATCCGCGCCACAACGGCCAGATGACCGGCAGCACCAAGGCCGGCCAGCAAAACCCGTCCTTGATGAAAATGAGGTCCCGGTCGCCCCGCGCCTCGGGGCTCTGGTAGACGCTATAGAGGCGCATGGCCGTTAGAGCGAGCCGCCAAGCACGCCCTTGGTCGAGGGTACCGTCTGTGCTTGGCGGGGATCGACAACGAGCGCTTGGCGCAATGCGCGCGCCAGCCCTTTAAAACAAGACTCGGCAATGTGATGGCTGTTGCGCCCGTACAGGTTTTCGACATGCAGCGTCAGCCCTGCGCCTTGCGCAAAGGCCTGGAACCACTCGCGGAACAATTCGGTGTCCATCTCGCCCAGCTTCGAGGTCGGGAAGTCGACGTGCCACACCGTGTAGGGCCGGTTCGAGCAATCGAGCGTGACCCGCGTCAGCGTCTCGTCGAACGGAATATAGGCCGTGCCATAGCGCACGATGCCGGCGCGATCGCCCAGCGCCTGGCTGACCGCCTCGCCGATCACGATGCCGCTATCCTCCACCGTGTGGTGAAAATCGATGTGGGTGTCGCCTTTGCCCGTCACCTCAAGATCGATGAGCGAGTGCCGCGAGAGCTGCTCCAGCATATGATCGAGGAACCCAATCCCGGTCGACACCGTATAGACCCCGCTGCCGTCGAGATTGACGGTGGCGGTGATGGCGGTTTCCTTGGTTTTTCGTTCGACAGTGGCCTGGCGCATGGGCCGCTCCTCTTGTTTTGGGGGCCGAGGTCAGCGCGGCGCCCATATAGCAGGATTGACCGCATGTGACCACCGGTTGCTCTTGACCGCACGGCGCAAATCCTTACATCTCGGCCTTCCGGCGCGCCGCGCCCGCGCGTTTTTCCAAGGGATTAGCCACATGGCCCATGAACCGAGCCCCAATTGGCATGGCACCACCATCCTATCGGTGCGCAAAGACGGTAAAGCGGTGATTGCCGGCGACGGCCAGGTTTCGGTCGGCCAGACGGTGATGAAATCCCAGGCCCGCAAGGTTCGGCGCCTGGCCGACGGCAGCGTTGTGGTCGGTTTTGCCGGCGCCACCGCGGATGCCTTCACGCTGTTCGAACGCCTCGAAGGCAAGCTCGAAAAGCACGGCGGCCAGTTGGAGCGCGCCTGTGTCGAACTGGCCAAGGATTGGCGCACCGATCGCTACCTGCGCCGCCTCGAAGCGATGATGGCGGTGGCCAACGAGAACGTGAGCCTGGTCCTCACCGGATCGGGTGACGTGTTGGAGCCCGACGACGGCGTGATCGGCATCGGCTCGGGCGGCAATTTCGCGCTGGCGGCGGCGCGGGCGCTGATCGATCGCGACGATATGGATGCCGAGGCCATCGCCCGCCGCGCAATGAAAATCGCCGCCGATATTTGTGTCTATACCAACGAAAACGTCATCGTCGAAAGCGTCTAGTTTATGTCCGAATTCAGTCCGCGCGAGATCGTCTCCGAGCTCGACCGTCACATCATCGGTCAGCACGACGCCAAGCGCGCGGTCGCCATCGCGTTGCGCAACCGCTGGCGCCGCCAGCAGCTCGACGAAGACCTGCGCGAAGAAATCGTGCCCAAGAATATTCTGATGATCGGCCCGACCGGTGTCGGCAAGACCGAAATCTCACGCCGGCTCGCCAAACTCGCCAACGCGCCGTTCCTCAAGGTCGAAGCGACCAAGTTCACCGAGGTGGGCTACGTCGGCCGCGATGTCGAACAAATCGTGCGCGACCTCGTCGAGATCGCCATCACCATGGTCCGCAATCAACGCCGCGAAGAAGTTCAAGCGCGCGCGCAACTCGCGGCCGAAGAGCGCGTCCTCGACGCCTTGGTCGGCGGTGATGCCAGCGAAACAACCCGGCAGGCTTTTCGCAAGAAACTCCGCGAGGGCGAGCTTGACGACAAAGAGATCGAGATCGACGTGCAAGACTCCGGCGGCGGCGGCATGCCGACCTTCGATGTACCGGGGATGCCCGGCGCCCAGATGGGCATGATCAACCTCAACGACATGCTCGGCAAAGCCTTCGGCCAGCGCTCGAAACCCAAGCGCCTCAAGGTGATCGAATCGTATGACCTGTTGATGGAAGAAGAGAGCGACAAGCTGGTCGACCAAGACAAACTGGTCAAAGAAGCCATCGAGCGGGTCGAGCAACACGGCATCGTGTTTCTCGATGAGATCGACAAGATCACGGCCCGGCAAGATCGCCAGGGCGCCGACGTCAGCCGCGAAGGCGTGCAGCGCGACTTGTTGCCGCTGATCGAGGGGACTCAAGTCGCCACCAAACACGGCACGGTGCGCACCGATTTCATCCTGTTTGTCGCCTCGGGCGCCTTCCAGCTTGCCAAGCCGTCTGACTTGTTGCCGGAACTCCAAGGCCGCCTGCCCATCCGCGTCGAGCTCAAGGCCCTGACGCGCGACGATTTCCGTCGCATTCTGACCGAGCCCGAGGCCAGCCTCATTCGTCAATACACGGCGCTGATCGGCACCGAAAACGTCACCCTGAACTTCGCCGACGAAGCGATCGACGAAATCGCCAGCGTCGCCGCCGAGGTCAACGCGACCGTGGAAAACATCGGCGCCCGCCGTCTCCACACGGTGATGGAACGTCTGTTGGACGAGGTCAGCTACACCGCCACCGATCAACCCGGCGAAACCATCACCATCGACGCGGCGTATGTGCGCGAGCACGTCTCCGATCTCGCCAAAGATTCCGACCTGTCGAAATTTATTCTCTAGGGCGCGGCGCCGCCGCAGCGTCCAGCGCGCCTAACAACGCATCCAGCGCCTCTTCATCCAAGCCGCCAATTTCTTCCGCCAGTCGATTGGCAAGCTCCGTCGCCGTGGGCGACAAGCCCGCGGTATCGACCACGACCCGCGGATGCGACAGCCGCGCCAGGTTTTCCAGCGCCTCGGCCTCGTCCCAAATAATGTTGAAGTAGCCGCAAATCTGGCGCACCAGAATCTGCGTCGGTCGACCGCGCCGGCCGTGTTCGAGGGCCGAGAGATACGCCTCGGAGATCTGCAGGTCGGCCGCCATCTTCTTGAGGGTGACACCCTGGGCCCGGCGAAGGGCGCGCACCCGGGCACCGAACGGCGTCATTTCTTGCGCCGCACCAGAACATAAAGCGCGCCCGCGCCGCCATGCTGGCGCGCTGCGGGTTGCCACGTCACCACATGCTGGGCGAGCGGCGGCAGCGCCAACCAGCGCGGCACTTGTTCGCGCAACACCCCACGATCGCGATCGGGCATGAACCCGGCCGCGTCGTCGCCGCGGGGCGACCCCTTGCCAGTGATGACCAAGACGCAGCGATGGCCGCGCGCGGCACTGTTCAAAAGAAAACCCTCGAGGCTCGCGCGCGCCTGCTGTTGGGTGCGACCGTGCAGGTCGATCCGCGCATCGATCTCGATTTGCCCGCGCCGCAAGCGGACCTGGGTGCGCCGGTCGGTGCCGACGCCCGGCGTGGGCGGCGCGGCGCGCGTCCGCGATGGTGGGGATTGTGGTTGTTTCGCCGACGGCGGTGACGCCGCGTCGGGCGCCGGTGTCTCCTTTGCCGGCGCTGCGGGGGGGACGCCATCGGCACTGCGGCGCCGCGCCGCGGGGTCAAGCGCGCGCGCATCACGCATCACCTCGGCCCAAAGATTGGCGTCGTCGTCGCTCAGCGGCGGACCTGTCGGGCGGGGCGGCTTGGGCGCCATGGCGCTTACTCGCTCCGGGCTTGGCGCTCAAGCAGGGCGCGCGGCAGCAACCCGTAATAGCGCCCGGCCTCGCGCATCTGCCCGGCAATGGCCCCGGCGCCATCGCCCGTGCCCCAATACACATCGCCGCGCACGATGCCGGTGATCGCCCCGCCGGTGTCTTGCGCAATCATCAGTCGGCGAAAATGTTTCGGATCGCCGACCGCAGCTTGACGATCGGTGGTCACGGTATCGACCCACAAAGGCAATCCGTACGGCAGCCACGCATCATCGACCGCCAGCGAGCGGCCCGGCGTCAGCGGTACGCCCTGCGCCCCAATCGGCGCATCGCCATCAAGCCGCCGGAAAAAGATATAGGACGCGTTTTCTTGCATCAGCGCAGCGGCCTTGTCCGGGTTGTCCGCCAGCCACGCCCGAATCGATTGCATCGAGACCGCGTCTTGGACCATCGCCCCGCTCGCCACCAAGCTGCGCCCGATGGCGTGATAGGTGTGGCCGTTGGTCCCGGCATAGCCGACGCGGACCACGTCGCCATCGGCCATTTTGACAAGCCCCGAACCTTGGATATGCAGAAAGAAGGCATCGACCGGATCGTCTACCCACAGCAACACCTCGGCGCGACCGTCGAGCGCCCCGCCATCGATTTCGGCGCGTGTGTCGGCGGGTTTCAGGCGCCCGTTCACCACCCGGCCAACGATGCGCTGGCCCTTAAGGTCGTCGCGGAACGCACCGAGGTCGGCCTGCACGTAATCGGCCGGCGGCGCATAGATCGGCACCTGGAAGGGTCCTGCTTTTTCCGTGTGCCCGGTCAGCTCAGGTTCGAAATAGCCGGTGAACAACCCGATATCGTCGCCGTTGTTGCGAATGGCTACGGGTCGAAACCAGGTCTGAAAGAACGCCCGCGCCCCCGCGGCGTCGGTAGAGGTGTCCTTGACCGCCGCCTCGCAAGCCGGGCGCCAATCGGCGACTGTGCCGAAGGTCGCGTCGGCCATCGGGCGATCGTCGGGCAGGGTGAGCAGCCGCGCACACGAAAGGCGAAAGGCCCGCAAGGCAGCGCTTTGATCGTCGTCCTCCCATCCGATCAGCGCGTGTTCGACGCTGAGGCGCTCGACATAAACGAACGGTGCGGTGACGACTTTTTCAGTCAACGGCTTGGGCGGGAAAAGGGCAAAGGCGATCAGGGCGGCCGCAAATATCCCGGCAACGCCCAACAAGATCCATAGTCGGCCGGAGATCAATTCTCGCTACGGGTGGCGATCAATTTCCAATTGGGATCGGACGACCGCACATCGCGCGCAAAGGTCCAGTAGTCGGTGGTGTTCTGCACCACGCGAGGATCGCCGGATAGGACCTCGCCGTCCTTGTCCCGCGTCACATTGACCAGTTCGGCAACGAACTTGACGGTGACTTCGGCCATGCGGCCGACGGCACGGGCCTCGACAATGTCGCCGGTCTTCACGGCAACCAAAGTCGTCTCAAGGGTCTCCCCGCGGCTTTCGCGATCGGCAATGGCGTGCTGGAAATTCGTATAGACATCGTCGTCCAATAGCGCGCGCAAGGTATCGACATCGCCTGCGGCAAACGACGCCAGCACCATGTCATAGGCGGTGCGGGCCCCGGCGGCGAATTCGTCGGGCTGAAACGTGGGGTCCATCGCGCGGATTTCGCGCACCCCGTCTGCCGCCGTGCCGAGCGGGAGGTCGCTTTCTGGTTCTGGACCAGAATCATCGGCGCGCTGCCGGTCGGGCAGGGACACGACATTGTCGTCTTCATCCTGCTGCGTTCGACCGTGGACAAAGGGCTTTGTGCGCGGCGGTTCGTTCCCGGTGCGCCGGCCCAGCACACTGCGCAGACGCAGAATGATGAACACCGCCACCATGGCGAAAAAGATGATTTCTATGAACTGAATGCCTTCGCCCATGCTGCGTCCCTGACGCACTGTTAAGACGCCGCCAGTCGCCCGCGACCGATTGTTGACTTAGACTAGACCCAAGCCCGGCGCGAGTCCACGAGGGGTGGCGCCTTACGACCCTCGTGCCCACATAGATGGCCCTCGTTCTCGAAAGCGCAAATCAATTGTTCGGTTTCATCCTTTTCTTGCTGTTCGTCGGCGTTCCGGCCGCCGAAATCGCGCTGTTTATCGTCGTCGGTGGCGAGATCGGCGTTTGGGCCACCATTGGTCTCGTCTTGTTGACCGCGATTGCCGGCAGCGCGCTTATCCGTCGGCAAGGCCTGCGGACCCTTTTGCGTGCCCAAGACACCCTGGCGCGCAGCGAATTGCCGATCGAAGAGGCGTTCGACGGCGTTTGCCTAGTGGCCGCGGGGGCGCTTTTGCTGACCCCTGGGTTTTTCACCGACGCGATCGGTCTTTTGCTTCTCGGGCCGCCCTTCCGGGTGCTGATCCGGCGGCCCCTGCTGCGCCGCCTTGAGGTGCGCATGACCGCCCATGGGTTCCGGCCGCCCGAAAACGACCGCGGCCCCATCATCGATGGCGAGTTCCAAGAAGTTGATCCTGCCGAGGGTCCCACGCCCCGCGGTCCCACGCTGCCCCCGCGCGAGTCCTAGCCGTGCCGGCGCTTGTCGCGCCCGCTGCATCCATGTTAGCCACACCCCAGTCCCACTCAGCGAAAGAACCCCTATGACCGACACTAGTGACGCCGCCACCGGCAACCCCCGGATCGGCCTCATGGCGCAATACCTGAAGGACTGTTCCTACGAAAACCCGAATGCGCCGCAAAGCCTGTCCAATGATCTGCCGACGCCGACCATCGATGTCGGTATGGACGTTCAGGTCCAGCCCCTGGGCGACAACCGCTTTGAGGTCGCGCTGCGGACCACGGCCACCGCCAGTCGCGAGAAGGATGCGGTTTTCGTTGCCGAAGTGCTGTTCGCGGGGGTTTTCGAGTTGTTCGACGTGCCTGCCGAACAGGTCCAACCGGTTTGTCTGGTGGAATGCCCGCGGCTGTTGTTCCCCTTTGCCCGCCGCGTTTTGTCGGACCTGACCCGTGACGGCGGCATGCCCCCCATCTTGTTGGATCCGGTGGATTTCGGCGCGCTCTACGAGCGCCAGCGGGCCGAGGCCCAGGCCGCGCCAACAGACGGCGAAACGATCAACTGATCAGGTCGCGCGCCAGATCGGCTCGCTGACCTTCTCCAAAAAGGCCGCGTGCGCCGCGAGTTCGGCGTCGCTCGGCGCGAAGTCGCGCTCGGGCCAGGTCTTGGTCGGTGCCGCATCGATGGGCACGGTATCGAGGTCGACAGCCAGACCCAGAGTCGGCTGCCGACCGCCAATTAGCTCAAGGTAAACCTCGGCCAGCAATTCGGCGTCGAGCAACGCGCCATGCTTGGTCCTCGCCGACAAATCGACGTCAAAGCGCCGGCACAGCGCATCGAGGCTGGCCTGGGCGCCGGGATACTTGCGCCGCGCGATCGCCACCGTGTCGACGATCCGCGCGACATCGAGCGGCGGTCGTTCGAGCAGGGCAAGCTCTGCGTTGATAAAGCCGATATCGAAGCTCGCGTTGTGCGCGACCAGCGGCGTTCGCCCAACGAATTCCAAGAAATCGTCGACGATCTCGGCAAACGTCGGCTGCTTGGCCAGGAACTCCTCGCTGAGGCCATGCACCCGAAACGCCTCGCCCGGCATGTAGCGCTGCGGGTTGATGTAGCGATGCCAGTTGTTGCCGGTCGGTACGTGGTTGATCAGCTCGACACAGCCGATCTCCACCACGCGGTGGCCGTCCTCCGGTGATAGGCCGGTGGTTTCGGTATCGAAGACGATCTCGCGATCGGCTTTGGTCACGTCGGACAAGGGGGCTCCTCTTGGTTGCCGATCAGCATTGTGATGGCCTGCCGAATCGCGTTCAAGGTCACGCGCTTGCCCATGCCCGTCGGCGCAACGAAGTCGGCGCGGCGCCGCTTTTCCCCATCGGGCACTTGTTGGTCGAGGATGGCGGCGAACTTCTCCGGCGTCATGCCGGGCCGCGCAAGAACGCGAGCGCGCTGCACGAACGCCGGCGCGCTCACCACCATCACCGCATCGCAATCGCGTTCGCCGCCGGTTTCGAACAGCAACGGCACATCGAACACCACAAGCCGGTCGCGCCGCGCCTGTGCCCGACGCATAAACGTCGCCCGCGCGGCCCGCACCATCGGATGCAAGATGGCCTCAAGCCGGCGCAGATCGTCTGGCTTGCCGAACACCGCCGCGCCCAGCGCTTTGCGATCCACCGCGCCATCCTTGACCACGCCCGGGAACGCGGCCTCGACCGCCGCCACCGCAGCCCCGCCCGGCCCCAGCAACCGGTGCACCGTGGCATCGGAGTCGAACACCGGCACGCCGAGGCGGCGGAACATGCGCGCGGCTTCGCTCTTGCCCATGCCGATCGAGCCCGTCAGGCCCAATGTCACGGTGCGCGCAGTCAATCGCCGGCCAAAACGTGGTCGCGCAGACTGGCATCGACCGTCGGGTCGACCCCGAACCAGGCCGCGAACCCCGGCCGCCCCTGGTGCAAAAGCATGCCGATGCCCTCGACCGCGGTGTTACCGCGGGTACGGGCTGCCGCAAGCAGCGGCGTTTCCAGGGGCTGATAAACAATGTCGTTCACCACCGCTGTCGCCGGCAGCCGCGCCAGATCGAGGTCCAGCCCCGGTTGCCCGGTCATCCCCAAGGCGCTGGTATTGACCAAAAGCGCCGCCTCGCCCAGCACATCGGCCCGCGACTCCCACACCATCGCGCGCGCCTTGGGCCCCAACGCGGCGGCCAGGTCTTCGGCGCGCGTTGCGTTGCGGTTGACGATCCGTAACGTCGGCACCCCGGCATCGATCAGCGCCCAAGCCACCGCCTTGGCCGCACCACCGGCGCCGACGATCACCGCCGGCCCTGCCTCGCCCCGCCACTGCGGCGCGCCCGCTTTAAGGTTTTCGAGAAAGCCGAAGCCATCGGTGTTGCTGCCGTGCAGGCGGCCGTCTTTGATCACGATGGTGTTGACCGCGCCGATGCGTTCGGCCGCGGGGTCGATCCGATCGAGGAACGGCAACACCGCTTCTTTATGCGGGATGGTGACGTTGGCGCCGGCAAACCCCAGGGCGGGCAGCCCGCGCACCGCCTGTTCGAGGGTTTCGGGGGCCACCGCGAGCGGCACGTACGCGGCATCGATCCCATGACGATCGAGCCAATAGTTATGTAGCCGCGGCGAGCGCGAATGGTCGACCGGCCAGCCCATCACCCCTGCAATCCTCGCCTTGCCCGAAATCATGCCGGCACCGCATCATGGCCGCGCAAGAACTCCAACAGCGGCAGCAGCGGCAGGCCGAGGATCGAAAAGAAGTCGCCACGCAGCGCGGCAAAAAGCTGCACCCCGCGCCCTTCGATTTGATAGCCCCCCACGGACTGCAACACGGTGTCGCCGGCGGCCTCTAAGTAGTCGGCAATGAATGCGGCGCTGAGCGGCCGCATCGTCAGCGCCACGTCGGTGGCCTCGCGCCAGATCACGCCACCCTCTTTCACGACAGCGGCCGCGGTATGGAGGTGATGCGTGCGGCCCGACAAGGCCTCCAATTGACGTTGTGCCGTGGCAACGGTGTCCGGTTTGTCGAACCACGTGCCGTCGCATTCCAAGACTTGATCGGCGCCGATGACCAACGCCGCTGCCGGTTCCGGCGATACGCGCATCGCCTTGAGATCGGCCAGCGCTTGGGCCGCGTCCGAGGGGTGGGCGCCGTCGGCCTGCATGGCTTCTTTGATTGCCGATTCGTCGACCCGCGCAGGCTGGACCGCGAAATCGATGCCCGCGTTTTGCAGCATTTGCCGCCGCGCGGCACTGGCGGAGGCCAAGATCAACGCTGTCATGCCGGCCGCGTCCAATTGGAATAGAGTTTCATGATGGCCGCGGCGGTCTCTTCGATGGAGCGCCCAGTGGTATCGATCACCGGCCATTGGTGGCGCGTGAACAACCGGCGCGCCGCCGCGATTTCCTTTTTGATCTCGCCCTCGTCGGCATAGGGCGTGTCGTCGTTCTCGTTGAGCTGCAACAAGCGATTGCGGCGTAACTCGACCAATCGCTTGACGCTGTTCACCAGCCCGACCACCAAAGGCCCCTTGAGGGTCTCCAACGCGTCGGGCGGCGGTTGGCCCGAAACCAAGGGAACATTGGCGGCATTAATGCCGCGATTAGCAAGATACATGGCGGTCGGCGTCTTCGAGGTCCGTGACACGCCGACCAACACGACATCGGCTTCGTGAATGGTTTCCAGCGATTGACCATCGTCATGCTGCAAAAAGAAGTGCATGGCATCGATGCGCTCGAAATACTCGTCGTCGAGCGTGTGTTGCCGGCCGGGCTGGTTCTTGGATTCGGTATGAAGGAATTCCCGCAAGGTAGCGATCGTCGGATCGAGCACATCAACGCACGGCATCTCGAGACTGCGGCAAGCATTGACGAGATCACGCTGCAACGTCTGATCGACCAGCGTAAACAAAACAATGCCGGGATCTTGCTGAATGCCGTCGATCGCCAGTTGCAATTGCGCCGAGCTGCGAATCATCGACCAGATGAACTCGACCGGTTCATATTCTTCGAACTGGGTAATCGCGGCGCGGGCCAAGACCTGCAACGTTTCGCCGGTCGCGTCCGAAACCAAATGCAATTTAAAAGTCTTGTCGCTCACCGCTGCTCCCGGGCCAAAAGCTGTGCACAAGTATGATGAAACGACCGGACAATCAACAGACCCACGGCGGGCGGGTGTTTCCTCCCCGATGCCAGGGATTCGATGAGAACGGTTTGGCCACGTGGAAGAATTTTATACGCGGCATCGGACAACTTTCCGGGCAGCTTTCTCGACCCGACTTATCCCAACCACTCACCCAATTCACAGCACCTCCAAACGACCGCTTGGTCGGGATAAGCAGCTAGTTGTCCCGCTCGTCCGCATCGCCCACAGCACGCTGTGTGTAACAGTAAACTTTGGGGACAGTTTCTTATCCCCAGGACTCAGCGCACCACTACAACCACTACAGATTCTTATAATTCTGTATATAAGAGTAGAGACAACGTTGGTTCGATTTGCCCATGACATCAAAGCCCTTTCTTTGCGCCCTGACCGGCGATGTTCAGGCGGTGCCACCGATTTGGCTGATGCGGCAAGCCGGGCGCTATCTGCCCGAGTATCGCGCCCTACGCGCCGAGGCCGGCAGCTTTCTCGATTTGTGTTACGACCCGGTACGCGCCGCCGACGTTACCTTGCAGCCGATCCGGCGGTTCGGGTTCGACGCAGCGATCTTGTTTGCCGACATCTTGCTGATCCCCCAGGCCCTTGGCCAAGACCTGCGGTTTGCCGAGGGCGAAGGGCCGATCCTCGATCCAATTCGTGATGGCCAAGCCTTGGCCGGTCTCGCCATGGATGGCCTACACGATCGCCTAGAACCGATCTATGAGACCGTCGAGCGGGTGCGCGGTCACCTGGATAGCAAGACGGCGTTGATCGGGTTTGCGGGGGCGCCATGGACCGTTGCGACCTACATGGTCGAAGGCGGGGGCAGCCGCAATTTCGAAAACACCAAGGTCTGGGCATTTCGCGACCCCGAAGAATTCGGCCGGCTGATCGACCTGATTACCGAGGCGACGATTGCGTATTTGGCGCGCCAGATCGATGCCGGTGCCGAGGCCGTGCAGCTGTTCGATACCTGGGCCAGTGCGTTGCCGGAAACGGCCTTTGCGCGGTGGTGTATCGAACCGGCGCACCGCATCGTCGCGGCGCTGCGCGAATCCCATCCCGATGTACCGGTGATCGGGTTTCCCCGCGGCGCCGGTTTGGCCTTGGCTGACTATGCGGCGCGCACCGGGGTTCAGGCCGTTGGTCTCGACAGTGCCGTGCCGGTGGGCTGGGCGCGGCAAGCCATCCAGAACCAGTGCACGGTGCAAGGCAATCTTGATCCGTTGATGCTGGTTGCCGGCGGCACGGCCATGACCAACGAGATCCGCCGCATCGTGTCGGCCTTCAAGGACGGTCCATTCGTCTTCAACTTGGGACACGGCATCTTGCCGCACACGCCGCCGGAGCATGTCGCGGCGTTGGTCGACGCGGTACGCTCGGCCCCATGAAGACAGCTGTTGTCCTGTTCAATTTGGGTGGGCCCGATCGGCCCGAGGCGGTGCGCGGCTTCCTACGCAATCTGTTTGGCGATCCGGCGATCTTGCGGGTGCCGTGGCCGATCCGACCGCTGCTCGCGTCGTTGATCGCGCGACGGCGGGCGCCCACGGCTGCCGAGATCTACCGCGAGATCGGTGGCCGCTCCCCGATCCTGCCGGAAACCGAGAAACAAGCTGCGGCGCTGACGGATGCACTCGGCAACCCGGAGATGCGCGTGTTCATCGCAATGCGCTACTGGCATCCGATGAGCGATCAAACCGCGCGCGACGTCAAAGAATGGGGTGCCGATCACGTCTTGCTACTGCCGCTCTATCCGCAATTCTCGACCACCACGACGCAGTCCTCGCTCGATGCCTGGCACAAGGCCGCGCGCGCCGTCGGCCTCTCGGTGCCGACCCGGGCGGTGTGCTGCTATCCCACGGCATCCGGTTTCGTCGCAGGCTATGCGGCGCTCATCAAAGACGCGCTGGCGGAAACGCCCGACCAACCGGTCCGAGTGTTGTTCTCGGCGCACGGGTTGCCCGAACGCATCGTCGAAAGCGGCGATCCCTACGTTTGGCAAGTGGAACAAGGTGCCGCCGCGATCGCCGCCGCGGTCGGTCTCGACGACACCCAGTGGCGGGTTTGTTTCCAAAGTAGGGTCGGCCCGTTGAAATGGGTCGGGCCCGCCACCGAAGATGAAATCAAAGCGGCCGGGCGCGACGGCACGGGCCTTATCGTGGTGCCCATCGCGTTTGTCTCCGAGCATTCCGAGACCTTGGTCGAATTGGATATCGAGTACCGTGCGCTCGCCGACGATGCAGGCGTGCCGCGCTACATCCGGGTTCCGGCGCTGGGCACGCAGCCAGCGTTTGTCGAGGCACTGCAAGACATCGTCACCGCGATGGCATCGCGCAACGATCCGGCCTTGTGTAGCCATGGCGGGGGTCGCCTGTGCCCGTCGGGCCATGCCGGCTGTCCGGTCGCCATGGGGGCGGCGGCATGACGGTCCTGACGGATGCCTATCTCTGGATCAAAGCGCTGCACATCATTTCGGTGATCGCCTGGATGGCGGGCATGCTCTATTTGCCGCGGCTTTACGTCTATCACGCCGACGCCGAACCGGGCTCGGTGCAGTCCGAGACCTTCAAGGTGATGGAGCGCCGCTTGCTGCGCGGCATCATCAATCCGGCGATGATCTCGGCGGTGGTCTTCGGGGTTTTGTTGGCCCTGACCCCCGGCATTGTCGATTTGGCGACCGGCTGGGTGTGGGTCAAGGTTGCGGCCCTGACGGCGATGTTTTGGTTTCACGGCAACCTGTCGCGCTGGCGCCGCGATTTCGAGAAGGACGTGAACCGCCATTCGCGCCGCTTTTACAAACGGGTCAACGAGGTACCGACGGTCCTGATGGTGATCATCGTGATCATGATCGTGACCAAACCGTTCTAGGGCGCAGACCCCGCCGCAATCTTCATTTGACTTCGTCGGGGGTTTCGACAATCCTTCGGCCCTCAGAAGGCCCCGGTTACTGGGGCCCACCCCACCTCCAGCGACGCTGACTTGCTTTCCCCGGCCCATTCGGCCGCATTCGAGATCAAGTTAGTCAGCCCTCGCCGCTCCCTTCGTAGACTGAAAAAATAGAGATCACATGAATCTCCAGGAACTAAAGGCCAAATCTCCGACCGATCTGCTCGCCTACGCCGAGGAGCTAGAGGTCGAAAACGCGAGCACCTTGCGCAAGCAAGACATGATGTTCGCGATTCTCAAACAGCTCGCTGAGAAAGACGTCGAGATCACCGGCATCGGGGTTCTCGAGGTTCTCCAGGACGGCTTCGGATTTCTCCGCTCGCCCGAATCGAACTACCTCGCCGGGCCCGACGACATCTATGTCAGTCCGAGCCAGATCCGGCGCTTTAGCATTCGCACCGGCGATACCGTCGAAGGCGAAATACGCGCCCCCAAAGAGGGCGAGCGCTACTTTGCCCTGCTCAAGGTCTCGGCGATCAATTTCGAGGAACCCGAAAAGAGCCGCCACAAGCTCAACTTCGACAACCTCACCCCGCTTTATCCCGAAGAGCGCCTGACCCTCGAGCGCGAAGATCCCAAAGCCGATCCGTCGTGTCGCGTCATCGATTTGATTTCGCCGCTCGGCAAGGGCCAGCGCGGTCTGATCGTGTCGCCGCCGCGCACCGGTAAAACGATGCTGCTGCAAAACGTGGCGCATTCGATTACCTCGAACCATCCCGAGGTCTATCTCATCGTGCTGCTGATCGACGAGCGGCCCGAAGAAGTGACCGACATGGACCGCTCGGTCAAAGGCGAGGTCATCAGTTCGACCTTCGACGAACCTGCCGTGCGCCACGTGCAGGTGGCCGAGATGGTGATCGAAAAAGCCAAGCGCCTCGTCGAACACCAGCGCGACGTCGTGATCTTGTTGGATTCGATCACCCGTCTCGCGCGCGCCTACAACAGCGTTGTGCCCTCGTCGGGCAAGGTGCTCACGGGTGGCGTCGACGCCAACGCACTGCAACGCCCCAAGTGCTTCTTTGGCGCGGCCCGTAACATCGAAGAGGGCGGTTCGCTGACCATCATCGCCACCGCGCTGATCGATACCGGCAGCCGCATGGACGAGGTGATCTTCGAAGAATTCAAGGGCACCGGTAACTCGGAAATCATTCTCGATCGCAAGCTTGCCGACAAACGCACCTTCCCGGCGCTCGACATCACCAAGTCGGGCACCCGCCGCGAAGAACTGCTGGTCGACAAGGGCACGCTGTCGAAGATGTGGGTGTTGCGCCGCATCTTGATGCCGATGGGCACGACCGACGCGATGGAGTTCTTGCTCGACAAACTCAAGGCAACCAAGAACAACGACGAGTTCTTCGACTCGATGAACACCTAGCGGCAGCCGCGCCCAGTCGCAGGTATGACCTAGGCGGTGGCTGCGGCCGTCTCAACGGGCGGCGCCGCCGACGCGCCGGCGAATTGATCAAGCCCGTCGAGGATGCTCACCATCGTGCGCTTCATCGTCGGCCGCGCCATCAGGATCTCCATCACAACGCCCAGAAGCCCGAACTTCATCGTCATATCGACGGTCATGGCTGCCTCGCTGCGTTGATTGTCGATGGCCCGGACGCTGAGGGTGGCGGTCGCGCTGCGCAAGGGCATCGACGAATCGATGATATCGACGGTTTAAGAAGATCCGTCTTTCCAATCGCGCACCCGCTCGACCAAGTAGTTCTTGTCCTTGAGGTCGCAGCGCCGTTCCGCGCCGACGCCGGCATTGGCCGACCCGTCGAGCAGGTGCGAGCCCGATAGGCCGGGGTGAAAGTGGGCGATGTTGCCGAAATCGGCCAATGCGGCCCAGGCCCGGGCGGCATCGACGTTGAGGGTCTTGGTGACGGTGATAGTTCCCATGGTGCTTGCTCCTTTTCAGTAATTCAGAACGAATGTTCTGGAATAGGCAAAACAAAACTATTTGACGGCGGCCACAGCCAATCGCAGGAAGTTGTGAACTGCCTCGCGCGGGACCGGGGCTTGGGCATAGGCGCTGATCCCCTGCACAACCCCGACGAGGTAATCGGCCATTTCCTTTGGGTCGGTGGTCGCGGCAAGGTCGCCGTCGCGTTTGGCGTTTTCCAAAGCGCGAAGAAACCCAAAGCGAAGGCGATCGAGAAACTGCGCAACCCGCCGCGCGACCGGGGCGCTGATGTCGTCGGCCTCGCCCACGGTGTTGCACAACATGCAGCCAAACCGCGCTTCCGGCCGTTCGCCCGCGGCCACGACTCGGTCGAAATAGGCGTGGATATCGGCGAGCCCGGCGCCCTCTTTTTCAAGCGGCCCGAACAACGGCTCGATCACCCCGTCGGCATAGCGGTCCAACGCGGCGGCGTAGAGGTCGTCCTTTTCGCCGAAGGTGCTGTAGAGGCCATAGCGGCTCACGCCGGACGCCGCGACCAGGTCGTCGATCGAACAATCGGCAAAGCCCTTGCGCCAAAAGACGCCCATCGCCTTGTCCAGCGCCGCGTCGGGAGAGAAGGATTTTGGTCGCGCCATTACCAGAACGTATAGTCTGGTAACCGTCGTTTCAAGGCTAAAGCTTGTTCAACACCTTTTGAATCTCGGGCGTAAAGCCAACCAGGCGTTCGCGCCCGATATCGAACACCGGGCGCTTCATCAATGCCGGGTGTTCGAGGATGAGTTTGCCGGCCTCGGGCACAGCGCCCGCGCCATCTTTTTGTTCTAGCGCCAACTCACGCCATGTCGTGCTGCGCCGGTTGACCAAGGTGGTGCTGCCGAGTTCCTTCAGCCACGCATCGACCGTCTTGGCGTCGAGCGGTTCTTCGCGCACGTCATGGAAAACGTAGTCGATCCCGCGCTCGGAAAGCCACATCGTGGCCTTCTTGCAGGTATCGCAGTTCTTAAGTCCGTAGACGTCCATCATGCGGCGAGTTTAGTGGGTCGTGGCGGGTACGGGAATGATGTTGGGATTGATCGGCAATTCGGGCTCGTCGTAGTGCAGCCGGATCTGATCCGGTTTGACGGTTTGCGCAATCCCCGGCAGCCGATACAGCCTCTGCAAATAGGCAGTCAGTGCGGGGTAGTCGGCCAGCCGACGCAGGCTGCAACGCAAGACGGTGTGATAGACCAAGTCGAATCGCACCAGAACCGGAAACAAGTGCCAGTCGCTTTCAGTAACCCGGTCGCCTAACAAAAACGATTGTGTCGCGACCCGCTTTTCCAGCTCGTCGAGGGTGTCGAACAGCGCCGCGATGGCTTTGTCGTAACGTTCCTGGCTTTGGGCGAAGCCCGCCCGGTAAACGCCCTCGGCGACGTTCTTGAGAATGAGTCCGTTCATGGCCTCGATACCGTCGCGCAGGTCGGGCGGGAAGAAATTCTGGCAGCCCTTGCCCCAGTGATTGAACGCGCCGTCCAGCATGCGCATGATCTCGCGCGATTCGTTGTTGACGATGCGTTTGGTCTGGGTGTCGTACAGCACCGGCACCGTGACCCGACCGGTGAAATCGGCCTTCGAGGCCTGATAGACCTCGTAGAGATACTGCCGGTCTTCGACCAAATCCGGCGTGCTCATGTCGGTATCGCCGAAGCGCCAGCCCTGCGGGCCGCCCCATTTGGGATGCAGCACCGACATGGCGATGACATCCTCCAGCCGCTTCAGGCGGCGATACAGAATCGCGCGATGCGCCCATGGGCAGGCATAAGAAACGTACAGATGATAGCGCCCGGCCTCGGCCGGGAACGCGGCCTTCGGGTCGGCGCTGATGACGTCGCGAAACCAGTGTTTGCGTTCGTCCATGCGGCGCTGGCGCAAATCGGGTGTGTCGACGATATCGGTGCGCCAGACACCGTCGATCAGCATCTTGATCGGTTGGGGAGAAATCGGCGGGATGGCGCCCGTGCTTCCGGACAGGGAGGTCTCCGTCAGCACTTTGTTCATCGCCATCCCGCCGGGTTCGCAGCCCTTAGACCGCGGGACCCTTGGCTTTCATCGCGGTCACCGCTGTTCACGATTGGCCCGAACCGACCAAGCAGGTCTTGCCGTCGGCGTGGGTCATCAACATCGTCCACGAGCCGTCTTCGCTGGTGAGGAGTTCGAACATGACCTTGCCGTCGTTCGACAGGCCACGGGCCTCGACTTCCTCGCCATAACTCGTCTTTAGGTTCTCGATCGCCTGATCGCGAATGAAGCACGTGTTTTGCGCGTGGGCCGGCAAAGCCGACAGCGCAACCCCTCCAATGAGTCCGGCGATCAACAGAGACCGGCGAAACATTTTCATGGTGTACCTCACTTCCCGGCCCGAGGGCCTAAACGTCAGGCCGTTCTTTTCGGCGGTCCCAAAAACGCTTGTTCGTTTGCCGACGCTGGGCCGCCAGCAAAACCTCGTCGCGGTGGTTGACCCCGATGTCGCGCATAAGGCGCCGATCCAGGCCAGCAAGTCGCGCCGTGGTGACTTTGGCGCGGTTGGAAGCGACGACCGCAGCGACCGGCCGGAGGGAGGCACGGGCGATCGCTGCAGCCGCATGAGCCACGTGATCCACCACGTCACCCCGCGTGACCGGGCTGTGCCGGCTTGTCGGGGCGTTGTCCAAGTACGTAGCGGTCATCTCGTCGGCTCCATGTGTTCGTTGTTGATATGGAAAATAGGATGTGCTTCGATGCACAGCAATAGAGCTGTTTGCAAACTATCCTTGCATTTCTGCAAAGAAGGGCGATGGCGCGCGGATGGACTGGGACGACCTGCGTTTGTTCAGGGCGGTGGCCGAAGGCGGCTCCTTATCGGCCGCCGCCACCACCTTGGACGTCAGCCACACCACCGTATTTCGGCGTTTGAACGCGCTCGAGAAAAGCCTCGGGGTGCGGCTGTTCGACCGTCATCGCAGCGGCTATCTGCTCACTGCCTCGGGCGAGGAGCTGGCCGAAACCGCCTCTGACGTCGCGGGTCGGATCGATGCGGTCTCGCGCCGCATCCAGGGCCGCGATGTACGCCTACGCGGTCCGCTCCGCGTGGTCACCCGCGATACCCTGCTGCAGCGCCTGCTCACACCGCAGCTCGCCACGTTTCGCGAATCCTACCCCTTGGTCGAGCTCGAACTGATCATCTCCAACCAGCCGCCCAGCTTGAACCGCGAGGCCCATGTCGCGGTCAGCCCAACCAACACGCCGGACGAACAACTGGTCGGCCGGCGTGCGGCCTCGATCGCCTTCGCGGTTTACGGCGCACACAACTATCTTGCGCTCAACGCCGAGCTCGACGATCTCACCACCCACGACTGGATCGAGCCCTCGGGGGCCTTGGTGTTGACCCCGCCCTACGAGTGGATAACGACCAACCTTGATCCGGCGCGCACCGTGTTTCGGGTCAACACCTATATGGGCGTCCTCGATGCCTGCCGCGCCGGTATGGGCTTGGCTTTGCTGCCGTGCTTCTTGGCCGACGGCGATCCCGACCTCGTCCGCGTTGCGCCGCCCAACCGCGACCTCGACATCGGGCTCTGGGTGCTGACCCATGAGGAGCTGCGCCATACCGCGCGGGTGCGCGCCTTCCTCGATTTCATGGCCCAGACCATCGAACGGGTCCGGCCGACTCTCGAGGGCGAAGAGGCGGCGGTCGATCCGCTCGCCCCCTTTGTCATCGACGATGTCATCGAAATCGTGGTCTAGCACGGCTTGAACTTTGTCGGTCCCACCCTATCTCTGGGGCCGGACGCGCCCGGTTTCCGACCGGACGCGTTTTTTTAGATGGGCCGGGGTTCTCAGGGTGGAAAATCTACAACGACTAATCAAATCGCCGTTGGTGGCGGGCGCCATGTTGATGGCAATGGCAGCCCTTGCGCTGATCCTCGATAACTCCAGCCTCGCATGGCTCTACGACCGGTTGTTGACCACGCCGGTGTCGGTTCAGGTCGCCACCTTCGTCATCGATAAGCCGCTGCTGTTGTGGATCAACGACGGCTTGATGGCGATTTTCTTCTTCCTCATCGGGCTTGAGATCAAACGCGAAATGGTCGCCGGGCATTTGTCCAGCGCCGACCAAATCGCCCTGCCCGGTTTCGCCGCGATGGGTGGCGTGATCATCCCAGCGATGATCTATGCCGCCATCAACTGGAACGATCCCATCGCGATCGACGGCTGGGCCATTCCGGCCGCCACCGACATCGCGTTCGCCCTGGGCATCCTAATGCTGTTGCGCGACCGCGTTCCCGTCGCGGCGCGGCTGTTCTTGACGGCGGTCGCCATCTTCGACGATCTCGCCGCCATCGCCATCATCGCGATCTTCTTTACCGCCGATCTTTCGTTGGTCTCGCTCGGCACCGCGACCGGTGGCCTGGGCGCGCTGTTCATCGCCAACCGTCTCGGCATCATGCGCCCGGCGATCTACATCCTGATCGGTCTCGTGGTCTGGGCCAGCGTGTTGAAGTCGGGTGTACATGCCACGCTGGCCGGTTTTGCGGTCGCGCTGTTCGTGCCGATGAGCTCGAAGGACCCGTCCTTCTACGACGAACCACCCCTCCAGCGCCTCGAGCATGGCCTCCATCCCTGGGTGGCCTTCGTCGTCTTGCCGGTCTTCGCCTTCGCCAATGCGGGTGTCAGTCTCGAAGGCTTGACCTTCGGCAGCTTGCTCGCCCCGGTGACGCTCGGGATCATGCTGGGGCTTTTCGTCGGCAAACAGATCGGCGTGTTCGGCGCGGTGTGGTTGGCGGTCAAGCTGGGCCTCGCGCGCAAACCCGAAGGGGTGACGTGGGGCATGATCTACGGCGTCTCGATCCTGTGCGGCATCGGCTTCACAATGAGTCTGTTCATCGGCGGGCTCGCCTTTGACGGACCCGAGGCCGCGCGCGCCGTGCGCGTTGGCGTGTTGGCCGCTTCGGCGTTGGCCGCGGTCTATGGCCTGGCGGTCCTGCGCGCCACGACGCGCCCCCAGGCGATGCCCGCGCCCGCCCCGCAGCCGTACTAACCCGCAAAGGTCGAGATGTGATGCGCGCTAAGCTGGTTTGGCTGGTCGATCATCCGCTTTTTCAACGCGCGGTGATCGGGCTGATCTTGGTGAATGCCGTCACCCTGGGCCTGGAGACCTCGCCCTGGGTGATGAAGGCTGCGGGGCCATTTCTGATCGCGCTGGACCGCACCATTTTGGCGATCTTCGTGATCGAGATCGTGTTGCGCCTGGGCGCGCGCGGTTGGCGCTTCTTCCGCGACCCTTGGAGTTTGTTCGACTTCGTGATTGTCGGCATCGCCTTGGTGCCCGCGAGCGAAGCCTTCAGCGTCTTGCGCGCGCTGCGCATCTTGCGGGTCTTGCGCCTGATCTCGGCCGTGCCGCGGATGCGCCAGGTGGTACAGGGGTTGCTCGGCGCGATTCCCGGCATCGCCGCCATCATGGCGCTCTTGGTGTTGGTCTTTTACGTCTGTGCGGTCATTGCGACCAAGCTGTTCGCGGCCGCCTTCCCGGAATGGTTCGGGCATATCGGCGCCAGCATGTTCTCTCTGTTCCAGATCATGACGCTGGAAAGCTGGTCGATGGGCATCGTGCGCCCGGTGATGGAACAATTCCCGTTGGCTTGGCTGTTCTTCGTGCCGTTCATTTTGGTCGCGACCTTCACCATCCTGAACCTGTTCATCGCCGTGGTGGTCGGGGCCATGCAGGCCGAGCACGACGCCGAGATCAAGGCCGACCAAGACGAAACCCGCGCCGCGATGCGCGCCGCCGAAGAGGTCGCCCATACCGAACGCGAAGCCATGCGCCACGAGGTCACGGCGCTGCGCGACGAGATCGCGGCCTTGCGGCAAGATCTCGCCGGCTTGAACGGGCCCGCTAAATCGTAAAGACGGTCGAGCCTGTGGTCTTGCGCGATTCGAGATCGCGATGCGCTTGGGCCGCATCTTTGAGGGCGTAGGTTTGGTTGATCTCGATCTTGACTGCCCCTGACGACACCACGTCGAACAAATCGTTTGCGACTTTCACCACCGCTGCATGGTCGGGCGTGTAGTGTCCCAGGGTCGGGCGGGTCAGGAACAACGAGCCCTTTTGCGATAGCGCCAGCACGTTGAGCGGATCGGGCGGGCCTGACGCATTGCCGAAGGTCACCATCAACCCGCGCGGCTGCAGGCAATCGAGCGAGCCCATGAAGGTGTCTTTGCCCACCGAATCGTACACCACCGGTACGCCCTTGCCGTCGGTCAGCTCGCGCACCCGCGCGGTAAAGTCCTCGCGGGTATAGACGATCGGATGATCGCAGCCATGCGCCTTGGCCAGCGCGGCTTTCTCGTCCGAGCCCACCGTGCCGATCACCGTCGCCCCCAAATGCTTGGCCCATTGGCAGGCAATCAACCCGACGCCGCCCGCAGCGGCATGGATGACGATCGTGTCGCCGGCCTTCACCTCGTAGATCTGGCGCAGCAGGTATTGCGCGGTGCCGCCCTTGAGCATCATCGACGCGCCTTGTTGATCGGAAATGCCGTCGGGCAATTTGGCCAGCAGCCAGGCCGGCACGATGCGTTGTTCGGCATAGGCGCCCGGCGCGCTGTGATAGGCGACGCGGTCGCCCGGCTGCACCTCGGTCACGCCCTCGCCGACGGCCTCGACCACGCCGGCACCCTCGTTGCCCATGATCGCCGGCAGCGTCATCGGATAGAGCCCCGAGCGCTGGTAGGTATCGATGAAGTTCAACCCCGCCGCGGTCTGGCGCACCAGCGCCTCGCCCGCGCCGGGGGCGGGCACATCGACGTCTTCCCACGTGAGCACCTCGGGCCCGCCGGCCTCGTAGACGCGGATTGCCTTGGTCATGCCGTCTCTCCCGATTGTGTTGCGCGTTGCTTAGCGCCGTTGGTAGCAAATCCGAGCCGCAAGGGCACCTGTCATGCACCCGCGTCGGCGCGCCGTTCGCGGGTGTCGGGCCCTTCCAGGGCCGCGGCCAACCGGTCGCGCCGCAGCCAAGCCCACAGCCACACCCCGAGCGAGAGCACGGCCGCGACATAAAGCGGCGGCTGCAGCCCGGCCCACGAGGCGATCAGCCCCAGCGTGAACGCACCCACTGCGGGGCCGGCGTTGAAGATCAACGAATTGAGGCTCAGCACCCGGCCGCGCATCTCGGGATCGACCGCGTTTTGGATCAGCGTTTGGGTCGCGGTGCCGCGTAACGACATCGCGATCCCGAGCACGAAGACGAACGCGGTGCCGAGCCAGAAGGTGTCGCTCGCCGCCAAGCCGACGAGCGCGACGGCGGCCAGCACCGCGCTCCAGATCGCGACCGGCACAAGCCCTTCGGCGCTGCCCCGCCAAGCCAGCCAAATCCCCGCCAACATCGCGCCGACCCCGTTGGCGGCCAAGATCAGCCCCAGCGAATCCGCCCCGCCTTCGAAGATCTGCCCGACAAAGGCCGGCAGCATTTCCACCGCCGGGCGCACCAACAATGCCGCCGACAAACTGATCAACAGCGTCGGCCCGATCCCGGCATGAACGAACGCGTAGCGATAGCCCGCCATGATGTCGCCCAACACGCTCATCGTCGGGCGCGTGCGTGGCGGCAGCGGCGGCAAGCGCACCGCCGCCAGCGCCGCCAGCATGATCATGAAGGAGATCGTGTTCAGCCCGAAGGCAAACTCCGCGCCGCCGAAATGAATCACGAAGCCGGCAATCGCCGGCCCGATGACGCGCGAGGTGTTGAAGATCACCGACGTCATCGCCACTGCGGCCGAGAGGTCCTCGCGCCGCACCAGCAAATAGATCGTGGTTTGTCGGACCGGGTGGTTGAACCCCATGACCACGCCCAGCACCGCCGTCAGCGCGACCAGCCATTCGATCGTGATCAACCCGCTGAAGGTCAGCACCGCCAGCGCGGCCGCTTGCAGGCCCGCCAGCAGCTGCAGCACCTTCAGCATGCGCATGGGATGAAAGCGGTCGGCCAACACCCCGGCGATCGGGCTCGAGACAATCGTCGGCAACAAGTCGGCCGACACCGCGATGCCGACCCATTTGGGATCGTGTGTCAGCTCCCACGCGAGCCAGCCCACCGCCGCGCGTTGCATCCACGTCCCGATCAACGACGCCGCCGAGCCATAGCTGTAAACGCGGTAATTGCGGTTCGCGAGCGCCCGCCCGATGCCGCCGAAGGACGAAAGGTTCATCGTTGCGCGATGTTCGCTCTAGGGCCTCAGCACCGTCGAGCCGGTGGTCGCGCGCCCGATCAACGCGGCATGGGCCTTGGCCGCGTCCTTCAGCGCAAACGTCTGGCCGACCGTCACCTTGACCGCACCGCTTTCGACCACGTCGAAGAAATCCTTGGCGTTGGCCAGAAAATCTTCGCGGGTCGCGTTATAGCTTTGCAACGTGGTGCGGATGAAATAGCGGTCGGTCGGTTGTTTGGCGAGTTGTTCAGGCGTAATCGGCCCCGAGGCCATGCCGAACGACGCGACCGTGCCGTGCGGCCGCACCGATTGCCACGACCGCTCGATGGTGTCCGCGCCGACGCTGTCATAGACCGCATCGCAGCCCACCCCGCCGGTCACCTCTTGAACCACGGGCAGAAAGTCGTCGCGCGTATAGACCACTGGATGATCGCAGCCATGCGCCTTGGCCAGCGCGGCTTTCTCGTCGGTGCCGACGGTGCCGATCACGGTGGCGCCGAGATGCTTGGCCCACTGACACATGAACAACCCGACCCCGCCGGCCGCGGCATGCACCAGCACCGTGTCGCCCGCTTTGATCCGGGTGGTAAGGCGCAACAGGTATTGCGCGGTCATACCCTTGAGAATGCCGGCAGCCCCTTGGTCGTCGCTGATCGCCTCGGGTAACGGCACCAATTCGTCGGCCTTGATCAGACGTTCCTCGGCATAGCAGCCGTTGGGGGTGTGGTAGGCCACGCGCATCCCGGGGCCGATGGCGGTCACGCCGCCGCCGATCGCCTCGACCACCCCGGCGGCTTCCCAACCGAGAATGGCCGGCAGGTCCATCGGGATGGCGCCGGACCGAAACAGCGTATCGAGAAAGTTGAGCCCGACAGCGGTGTTGCGCACGCGGGCTTCGCCGGTGCCGGGGTCGCCGACCGCGACCTCTTCCCACTGCAGCACTTCAGGCCCACCCGGTTTATGCATCACGACGGCTTTGACCATTTCGCCCTCTCGCTTATTTGGTTTGCCAACGCCTGCGGTCGTACCATGAAATGCCGGGGATGACGAAAACGCCCTGCATCCTGGTACCCGGTACGCCTGCCGACGTCGCCACCGCCTTCGAGATCGACGATGCCGCCTTTGCGCATTATGGCGAGGTCGGCATCACCGTCGATTTCGGCGACGACCACCCCCTCCTCATGGCCGAAGAAAACGCCTGGCGGGGATGCGCCGCACAAGGCGGCTTGGTCTTTGCCGACACAAAAGCCAAGGGCGCACGGGTCGGGTTCTTCGCGCTGAGCGCGGCCGAGGGCGCCGGCTATCTCGAACAAATCGCGGTTTTGCCGAGCCACATACGCCAAGGCATCGGCGGCCAGCTCATGACCGAGGTCATCGCCATGGCGCGTCGTCGCGGACACGAAGACCTCGTGCTCACCACCTACGATCACGTGCCGTGGAACAAGCGCTACTACGAGCGGCTCGGCTTCGTGACGATCCCCGCCGATCAAGTCGGCCCGACCGTGCAGGGCGATCTCGACAAACAGCGGCGTTACCTGCCGATGCCCGATCACCGCATCGCGATGCGCCTGGCGTTGTGACCTAGGGGATCAGGATTAACGACCCCGTCGTTTGCCGCGACTCCAAGCGCCGGTGCGCTTCGGCGGCATCCTTGAGCGGTAGTTCGTGTTCGATGCGCGGCGTCAGCACGCCTTGCTTGAGAATCTCGAAGAAGGACGCCGAACTTTTTTCGTAGGCATCGCGTGTCTTGGAGACCGCCGCGACGCTGGCGCGCGTGACGAACGCTTCGCTCGGAATTTCGGCAAAGCCCATCGGCGGTAACGGCCCCGACGCCAACCCGAACGACGCGCACACCCCATAGGGCTTTACGCACTTCAGCGAATCAAGCCACGTGTCCGCGCCCACGCCGTCGAACACCGCCTGGCACAGCGTACCGTCGGTGATCTCGTGCACGCGTTCGGCAAAGTTCTCTTTGGTGTAGATGATCGGATGATCGCAGCCCGCCGCCTTGGCCCGTTCGGCCTTTTCTTCGGTGCTCACGGTACCGATCACGTTGAGCCCCAAATGCTTGGCCCATTCGCAGCCGATCATCCCGACGCCGCCCGCCGCGGCATGCCACAAGATGAAATCGCCCTTCTTGAAGGTGGTCAGATCGTTGAGCATGTGCCCGACCGTGAGCCCCTTCATGAAGGTCGCGGCCAGCACCTTGTCGTCGATCCCGTCGGGCACCTTCACCACATCGCTGCCCGGGATGAGCCGGGTTTCGGCATAGCCCCCGGCGGTCAGCGGATAGGCCGCCTTGTCGCCCACCTTCACATGCGTGACCCCGTCGCCGACCGACTCGACGATGCCGACCGCTTCGACCCCCGGCACCGCGGGCGGCGTCAGGTTGGCGAAATGCGTGCCCGCGCGGTGATAGATGTCGAGAAAGTTGACCCCCGCCACCGTCTGGTTGAGGCGCACCTCGCCCGGCCCCGGCGCCGGCACATCGACATCTTCATAAACGAGCGCCTCGGGCCCGCCATAGGCGTGAATGCGAACGGCTTTGGTCATTGGTCTTCTCCCTAAATCACGAAGATGGTCGAGCCCGTCGTCTTGCGGGCTTCGAGGTCGGTATGGGCTTGGGCGGCATCTTTGAGTGCGTAGCGTTGGTTGATCTCGATCCGTACCGCGCCCGAGCGCACCACCGCAAACAAATCCTCGGCGCTCGCCAATAGCTGCTCGCGCGTCTTGGTATAGCCCGGCAGCGTGCCTTTGATGAGATAGCGCTCGGGCGGCAACTTGGCCCAGGTCTCGGGCGGCACCGGGCCGGCGGCCGCGCCGAACGACACCAACACGCCGTGATGCGCCATCGCCTTCATCGACTTTTCGATCGTGGTCACGCCCACCGCGTCGCACACGTAATCCACGCCGCGCCCGTCGGTCAGCGCCATCACTTGGTCGAGAAAATCCACCTCGTCATAGCGAATGACGTGGTCGCAGCCATGCGCCTTGGCGCGCTCGGCTTTCGCTGCCGAGCCCACCGTGCCGATCACCGTGGCGCCGAGGTGCTTGGCCCACTGGCAGGCGATCAGCCCGACCCCGCCCACGGCCGCGTGATAGAGCAGCGTATCGCCGGGGCCGAGCGCCTTGGTTTGGCGCACCAGGTACTGCGCGGTCATGCCCTTGAGCATCATCGCAGCCGCTTGTTCGTCGGAGACATCGTCGGGCAGCGGCACCAGGCGGTCGGCCGGCACCAAGTTGACCTCGGCATAACTACCGAGATGGCTGGAATAGGCGACCCGGTCGCCGACATTGAGCCCGGTCACCCCGTCGCCCACGGCCTCAACCACGCCCGCGCCTTCGCGGCCCAGCACGGCCGGCATTTTCGCCAGCGGGTAGAGCCCCGAACGCAAATAGGTATCGACGTAATTCAGCCCGGCAAAGGTCTGCCGCACCCGCGCCTCGCCGGGGCCGGGCGCGCCCGGATCCCAGTCTTCCCAGGAAAAGTTCTCCGGACCCCCGGTGGCGTGCAATACGACGGCTTTGGTCATGCGTCCTCCCTGTTTTGGAGGCGCAGCATGAGCCCTAATCGCCGTGCGTCAAGGGCGCGGGGCGGGCGGTTACCCCCGGGCGATGGCGCCGCCGGCCTC
>CALJDF010000020.1 GCA_938023835.1 uncultured Alphaproteobacteria bacterium | reverse complement strand
GGTGATGACGACCGTTTCTTCCAGGGTCACCGCTTCTGCCATGCGCGGGCGTTCATCAAAAAGGGCCATTTCGCCGACGATATCCCCGGGGCCGAGCACGGCCACGACGTGCGGGTCACCCTTTCCGGTCCCTTTTCGGATTTTGACATGGCCGCTGACAATAAGGTAGGCGTTGTCACCCGGCTCACCTTCGCTGAAAATCGTCGTGCGTGGCTCAATAGCCACCCGGTCGAAGCTTTTGTTCGAGTCCATGTCCCCACTCTTGGATTTGCAACAAAATCTCGGCGCAATCTACCCGCAACAGGTGCATCGCGCTGTGATCGTCGCTACTTTACTTTGCTGCCGACCGCAGCGGTTTGATGAGGGGTGAATAATGACCTTTGGTCCCTTGGTCCAGGTTGCCGGTGCGGCATATATCCATCCAACGGCGCAGATTTACGGTGATGTCGCCATTGGGGCGGGGTCGTCGGTCTGGATCAATGTGGCGATGCGCGCTGAGTCGTTCGCCATCAAGATCGGTGCGCACACCAACATTCAAGATTTCGCCATGCTCCATGTCGGTGCGGCGACACCAACCATTATCGGCGATCACTGTTCCATCACGCATCACTGCACGATTCATGGCTGCTCGATCGGTGATAATTGCCTCGTCGGAATCAATACAACCATCATGGATGGTGCCGTAATCGGTGAGAACTCGATCGTCGCCGGTGGCGCATTTGTTCGTGAGGGAACGGTTGTGCCGCCGAATTCGATCGTGATGGGTGTCCCCGCGCAGGTCACCAAGACGCGCAACAATTGGATTGCCAATCGGATGAACGCGTTTCTCTACGAGCAGAATGCCGAAGCCTATGCCCGAGGAGAGCATCGCGCGTGGTCGGACCCGGCCGGTCAGGCGGCGATGAACCAGAAAATGGAGTCTCTGCGCGACGAGTTCGCATCTTTGTTTGGTGAGCAGTCCTAAGTCCGATGACTGATTGGTTCCGCGAAGATCTCTATCCGTCCGTTTCTCAAAACTTTGCCCGACAAACTTTGTTGTACGAAGGCGACACCGACTTCCAGCATGTCGAGATCTTTGAGAACCAGGCATTGGGTCGCGTGATGGCGCTCGATGGTATTGTTCAAACCACCGAGCGGGACGAGTTCATTTATCACGAGATGATGACCCATGTGCCCGTGTTCGCGCACGGCGATGTACGTCGTGTCCTGATCATCGGCGGCGGCGATGGGGGGGTCCTGCGCGAGGTGCTGCGGCATCCTGTTGAGCGCGTAACCATGGTTGACATTGATGGCCAGGTGATTGCGTTGTCTAAAGAGTTTCTTCCCAGTCTAAGCGCCGGCGCGTTTGACGATCCGCGCGCGGAGGTGATCGTCGGTGACGGGGTGCAGTTCGTCGCTGACACCGATGGACAGTTTGACGTCGTGATCATCGATTCGACGGATCCTATCGGGCCCGGCGAAGGTCTATTCACCCGGTCTTTTTACCAGCGCTGCGCGGCGATTTTGGCAGATGGGGGCATCGTTATTACACAAAACGGTGTGCCCTATTTTCAGGCCGAAGAACTGACCCGGACCTCGCAGCGGTTCGATGGCGTGTTTGCCAACTTTGGTTTCTACGTGGTTGCCGTTCCGACCTACTACGGCGGTTTCATGGCACTCGGTTGGGGTAGCAATTCGCGTGATTTGGCTCGGCCCCTCGAGCCGACTCGTCTCAAGCAGATTCAAGCGGCAGGTCTGGAAACGCGCTACTACAACGCCGCCATTCACCAGGGGGCGTTTGCCCTACCCCAGTACATTCAAGACTTGGCCGACGCCGGCTGACACCGGATTTCTTGAAATCCACGCTGCTGCACCCCACATTGGTTGCGTTGGGGTGCCAATGCGGGCCCCGTTTCGGTTTGAACTCGCTCAGTGACGAGGAGCAAAAGCCATGGGGCGTCTTTCCCTTTTCGATCATCCGCTCCTTCTTGGATTTGAAGAAGTAGAGCGTACCGTCGATCGCTTGACGAAATCCGGCGGCGACGGCTATCCGCCCTACAACATTGAACAAACCGGCGCCGGCGCATTACGAATCACGCTTGCCGTTGCTGGGTTTTCCGAAGACCAACTCAGCGTCACCGTCGAGTCCAATCAGCTTGTTGTTAGGGGCCGGCAAGATCGGGTTGGCGGCGAGCGGGTGTTCCTGCATCGCGGCATTGCCGCCCGTCAGTTCCAGCGGTCATTTGTGCTCGCCGACGGAATCGACGTCACCGGTGCATCTCTTGAGAAAGGGCTTTTGCATATCGAAATGGCACGTCCCGAAGTCGAGACGATGGTCCGTTCGGTAAAGATCACGACGGAGACCCATCAGCCACGTGAGTCCGTTGCCGTGGAGACCGACCATGGGTAACGATATGCGCCCGCCGGCCTCACCCAATGACGGTGCGGCTCAGCTGTTGCGAAACTTGTCGCCCGCGGCCTTTGCCGCGCTGGGCGCCGAGGGTCTTGCCTATATCAAGCCGGTGGACCTCGACGGCGAGCGCCTATTCGAGGTCTATCTTGCTGATGGACGCGAGATTGCAACGATTGCCCATCGCGACCTTGCCGAAGTGATTGTGCGCCAAAACGATCTCGAGCCTGTCAGCGTGCACTGACGCGGGCTACCGTCGGGTGAGGAACGCAATCCCGGCCATCGCCAAGATGACACTGATTAATGCCGCGCCGATGATCCATGGCGGCGGTCCTTTTGCGCCGCGCGGGGACCGCAGGGCACGGGGCAATGTTACCGGCAATAGGTTTTCGGCGCGCTCCGAGAAACTCGGGGGCGGTTGAGGCGGCGTCGCCGGTGCGACAACAGCGACGGGGGTTGCTGCCGGACCCGCAGTGGCCGCGTTGTCTGAGGCATCCGTAGGCGGCACCGTTTGCGCGGGGCGCGCAGTCGGTTGCGTTGGCGGGGGCGTCGCGCTGCTCGGCGGTGCCGGCGGCGGTCCGGCGCCGGTTTGTTCGCCAAGCCGCAGAGTGCCCTCAAGCTGGAAAGCAATTTTGGTTTGGCCGACCTCGTTGCGGAGAAGTTCGAAAACGCCGCGATAGGTTCCCGGCATAAATCCGCTAGCTGGCCGACGTTTGCCGGCAAAAGCGAGGTGGCGCGCACTGTGTGTCTTCAACGCTGGCCGTGTTTGCCTCATGAATACCGACCCATCCGGCGCGAAGATCGTGAAACGATCTTGGTCGCCCGGGTGCGTGCCGAACAATTCGACCCAATAGATCAACGCCGGGGCGTCCAGCGGCAATGTATCGTTGGCGTGCTCACCGTTTAGCACCTCGGACCCTTTGGGCGGACGGCTGGTAAAGCCTGCATTGAGCAAGCCGGTTTCGACGTACGGCGTCTTCTCCAAGAATTTGGGCTCGAAAAGCCGCGCCCCAGCGGTCCCACACTTGCCGGTCGCCTCGAATCCGACGAAGGGATCAACTCGTGTATTCCCGTTGCGGACTTCGAAATGTACGTGCGGAAATTGTGTCAGCCCCGAAAGACCGATCTCACCCAATGGGTCGCCTTTTTTGACCGTCTGCCCCTTGGTCACGTCAATGCTGCCCTTGCGCAAGTGGCAGTATTGAGTGGTCCAGCCATCGGGGTGGCGCAGGACGACACCGTTGCCACACTCGCGGCCCCGCACCGCACTCGCGTCGGTTTCGAGGATGCCGGTATCTTCCATACCGTCACGGGTGCCAGCGACAACGCCGTCCGCGGCGGCGATAACTGGAATACCCTCACGCATCACACGCAAGTTCGCGACGCGCATATCGATCCCAAAATGACGCTGGTAAGCCCGATGCCCGCAGGTGTGGTCCTCCGCACCCGGTCCCGGATCGTGATCGAAGTAGTTTTGAACCCAGCAGATCTCCGGCACGGCACAGGCGACCGGTGAGCCCAGCGTGATTGGCGGCGGAACGGTTTGTTGCGCCCGCGCGCCCGCGAGAGCCCAGCCGGCTAGTCCCGCCGACAGGAGCGTGGAGAAAAGAAGACGCTCCGAAGCGCGCGTTCGAAACATCATGGGCCGGAACATAGCATTTCCGGTCGGCAGAGAGTTAGGGGTTCGGCACCCGGTTAGGCTGCGTGTGAGGTCGCGGTCTGTTCGGTGAGAATGGCATAGATTGCGTCGGGGCTGTCACAACCCCGGATTTTCTCACAAACCGCGCTGTCACGGAGCAGGCGCGAAACGCGCGCCAGGGCCTTTAGATGATCAGCGCCGGCAGTTTCAGGCGCCAATAAAACAAATACAAGATCGACCGGCTCGTCGTCGATGGCATCGAAATCGATCGGGCGTTCGAGGCGGGCGAAGAAGCCGTGCAATCGATCCAAGTCTTTGAGCTTACCGTGCGGGATCGCGATCCCGTGTCCAACACCGGTGGTGCCGAGTCGCTCACGTTCCAACAAGATATCGAAAATCTCGCGTTCGTCGCGACCCGACGTTTTTGCGGCAACGGAGGCAAGTTCTTGGAGGGCTTGCTTTTTTCCAGTCGCTTTCAGGTGCGAAACGACGGAGTCCACGCTCAATAGCTCGGAGATATCCATTTATCGGGGCTCGCTGATCGGGATCACGTGGGATTGAAACGGGTATATCCATGCCCCAGACACCTCTGCGCGTCCGGCGCGCGGCCGGGCGAGGCGAAGGGAGTCGTTGGTGTAGCTACTGTATTGATTCGGCATTAGAGCTTTGTTTGATGCCTACAGATCGGTGGTCAGCGGGCCGGTCGCGGCATTGGCGGCGGAACATAGGCCGTGGGTCGCGCGCTTGTCAATGACAAGAAATCCCCAGAAAACAGCCGAATTTAGGCCTATCCGACGGCGATCGAGCCCGATTTTTTGATGCGTCGCCGCATGACCGACGAGGGAATACGCATCGCCTCACGGTATTTTGCGACCGTTCGGCGTGCGATATCGATGTTCTCGCTACGCAGCATGTCGACGATCTTGTCATCTGAAAGCACCGCCTCGACGGGCTCTTTGTCGATCAGGTCGCGAATGCGATGACGGACTGATTCAGCGGACAGCGCATCGCCACCCGTCGTCGAGGTGATCGCCGACGTGAAAAAGTACTTCAGCTGATAAGTGCCGCGCGGGGTGGCCATGTATTTGTTTGTGGTCACGCGACTGACGGTGCTCTCGTGCATCTCGATTTCCTGCGCGATATCGCGAAGGGTGAGCGGGCGAAGATGCTGAATGCCGTGGGCGAAAAAGGCATCTTGCTGACGGACCAACTCGGCGGAGACTTTCAGAATCGTCTGGGCGCGTTGCTCCAATGATTTCACCAACCAATTGGCCGAATGCAATTGTTCGGTGATGTAGGCCTTGTCTTTGCGCGAGCAGGCCTGGGTGTTTACTTCTGTAAAGTACTTCTGATTGACCAGGACCTTCGGCAGCGTTTCGCTGTTGAGTTCTACTGTCCAGCCACCATTCGATCCGGGGCGAACATAAACATCCGGTACGAGCGTCTGGGCAATTTCGTTGATAAAGGCCAACCCGGGCTTCGGGTTCAGGCGCCGCAGTTCTTGAACCATGTCGGTGATGTCGTCTGCTTCGACCCCGCAACGCGTGACGAGCGCCGCATGGTTGTGCGAGGCAAGCAGATCGAGATTGTCGATCAGCGCGGCCATCGCTGGGTCGAACCGATCCTTTTCGCGCAGCTGGAGCGCGAGGCACTCGCCGAGATCACGGGCAAACACGCCGACGGGGTCGAACTCCTGCAAGCGGGTGAGTACTAATTCGACTTGCTCGACGGTTGCACCGACTTGGTCCGCGATGCCCTCAATATCGCCCACGAGGTAGCCCGCATCATCGAGCATGTGGATGAGGTTGACGCTAATCAGGCGATCGACGGGATCGACGAAATCCATGTTGAGTTGGGCAAGAAGGTGGTCGGTGAGGCTGATTTCTTCACCGATCGTTTGTTCCAAGAGATCGCCAGACGGGTCGAAAGCCGACCCAGCATTGGCATATGGGCCGCAGAGCTCGGCCTCCGAGGGATAACCCTCTCCTGCGGCGTTGTCCGTGTAGACATCGCCGTAACTCATATCGAGCGGTTGCTCGTTGTCTTTTGGAATTTCAGCGGCATTTGAGAGTGCGGCCGTGTCCACATTGTCGGTGCCTGCTGCGCTGCCCTCGTCGGTCGGTTTCTCGCCGCGTTCGGTGCGCTCGCCCTCGACGCGCTCGAGCAGCGGGTTGCGCTCGATCTCTTGTTCGACAAATTCTGAAAGCTCGATGTTCGTGAGTTGCAGAAGTTTGATGGCTTGCTGCAGTTGCGGCGTCATCACAAGCGATTGTGATTGCCGCATCTCCTGACGTTGACCGAGCGCCATTCGTGCCCCCTACAGCGTAAAACGGTCGCCGAGGTAAACCCGGCGGACTGCTTCGTGGGCGACGATCTCGGAGGGTGGCCCCTCCATCAGTATCCCTCCATCGTGGAGGATATAGGCGCGGTCGACGATATCAAGGGTCTCGCGAACATTGTGATCGGTGATGAGGACACCGATCCCGCGATCTTTGAGGTGCGCGACGAGGTCGCGGATGTCACCAAGCGCGATGGGGTCGATCCCCGCGAGGGGTTCATCGAGAAGAACGAAACTAGGCCGGGATGCGAGCGCCCGGGCAATCTCGACACGGCGCCGTTCGCCCCCTGACAGCGTCATCGCGGACGCGCGACGAAGATGTTCAATGGAAAACTCGGCGAGAAGTTCTTCGAGATATTCTTCGCGACGGTGGTGATGTGGTTCGGTCACCTCAAGCGCTGCGCGAATGTTGTTCTCGACCGTAAGGCCGCGAAAGATCGAGGCTTCTTGCGGCAAGTACCCAATACCCAGCCGGGCACGGCGATACATTGGAAGGCCGGTAATATCGTGACCGTCCATGCTGATCATGCCGTAATCGGGGGCGATTAGGCCGCTCATGCAGTAGAAACAGGTGGTCTTGCCCGCGCCGTTCGGCCCCAACAGGGCCACGGCTTCGCCGCGCTGAACCGACAGCGTCACATTGCGCAGGACAGGTCGTTTGCGGAAGGATTTTCCGAGGCTCTGGGCGACGAGCCCTTCATTGCTGGCAATGAGCCGCGGTCCTTCGGGTTCTTGGTTACTCAAATCAGCCATTAATCAAACTACCACCTTCACCGTACCCGACTCTCGGTCAGATTTGGTTAACAAGCGGTCAACGCTCGCCGGCTCGACGAGGAACGAACAATCCGCGAATACGCCCGTCACCGCCGCTTTTATCACCATCCATCGTGCTTTGGCCGGTGGTGAGATCAAACACCACGCGGTTTCCCTTGATCACGTTGTTGCCCTGGGTGAGCACGACACGACCGGTCAGCGTGATCACCCCGTTGTCGACGTCGTACGTCCCCTGGTCGCCTTCGGCTGTTTCACTGCCCGAGGAAAAGAATACCTGGCCTTCGGCGTCGATTTTGGAAATGGCCTGGGCGGCATCCTCGCTCGCGCCTTCCTGATATTGCACCCACAGCCGCTCGGCCCGGAGCTTGATATTGCCCTGCTGGGCATCAACATTGCCGCTGAAGACGGCGATCTGATTCTCCTGCTGAACCTCAAGGGCGTCAGCCGCAATTTCGATCGGCAACGCGGTGTCATGGGCGGCGCGTTCTTGGGCGTGGGTTGCGGTTGCCGCGACGATGGTGGCGGCAAGAACTAGGCTTGGGAGGCGGGGAAATCTCATAACGCGCCACCAGCTTGGAGGGTCATGCGCACGTTGCCCTTGAAGAGCAGCCGCCGTCCCTCTCGTTCCATTCGAAATGATTCCGCATCCAATGTGCCGAGTGGGCCTTGAGCGCTAACCGGTTCGCTGCCATGGGCTGTGCCATCAACCAAGTCGATCCGCGCGCTCGTGGTGCGCATCGCAAAGCCATTATCGGCGAATAGTTCGACTCGGTCGGCAAGCACGAGGCTTTGCAATGTCCGATCATAAAGGCCGCTGCCCGACATCATCGAAACCCACGCACCGCCATCGAGGGTCATGTCGGCCTGCAGCGTGTGGAGAGCGATGCGCTCGGGATTGATGGCATTCGGTACCGCGCGCTCAGCCGTCACAACGAAAGGTTGGTTGCGAGAATCGGTGCCAACAAAGCGGGCGTGGGTCATGCCGGCATCGCCGGCCTGACCGGCCGGCAGGGCGGCAAGGGACACGCTAAACGACGAGTCCTCGTTTTGGCCCTGCGGCCAGGCGACCAAAACCATGACTAACGCGAGGGCGATGAGGGGCAGCGCGATTTTGGCGAGACTGACAAAGCGGCTGTACCTGCGCCCCAGCGCCCGTTGGCCCTGGGGCGAGAAGACGTCCCGTGCTGGTGGTGTCGCTGTCTCGGCACTCATGCGGCGCCTGCGCGCAGGCAATCGTGGAGTCGGACAATGCCGACCACACGGCCGTCATCGACGACAAAAAGGTTGGTGATTTTTCCGGCCATCATGGCCACGGCTTCGGCAACGAGACTGTCGGAGGAAATCGTCTGGGGGTCGCGCGTCATCACGTCGGCGGCAGCCAACTCAAGGAGGCCCGGCGCCATGTGGCGTCTAAGGTCGCCGTCGGTGATGATCCCGACCAAGCGATCACCATCTTCTACGATTCCGGCACAGCCGAAGTTCTTTTCTGACATGACCAAGAGGACGTCGGACATCGACGCGCTATGGGGTACAAGGGGTACTTCCGGCGCCTTTCGCATCAGGTCGCCGACACGCTGCAGCGACGCCCCCAGCCGGCCCCCGGGGTGGAGTACACGAAAACGATCAGCGGAAAACCCGCTGCGCTCAAGCAGGGCGACGGCGAGCGCGTCGCCAAGCGCCATCATCATTGTCGTCGACGTGGTCGGGGCGAGCCCCATCGGGCAGGCCTCGGGCACATCGGGCAGGGTCAGAACGACATCGGCCGCCAAGCCAAGAGTGGATCCCGGGCTCCCGGTGACGGCGACCAGCGGAATGCCGAACCGCTTCGTATAGGAGAGGATGTCGGCGAGTTCGCCGTTTTCGCCGGATTTGGAGAACAACAACACCGCGTCTTGCGCGGTAACCATTCCGAGATCGCCATGGCTGGCTTCGCTGGGATGGACAAACTGGGCGGGTGTACCGGTGGACGCCAGCGTCGCGGCCACCTTGCGCGCGATTTGGCCGGATTTGCCGATGCCACCGACAATGACGCGGCCACCGACTTTGGCGAAAATCTCCACTGCCGCGCTAAACCGGTCATCGAGCCCGCGTGACAGCTCTACGAGCGCGGCGGATTCCTGCCCCAACAGCGTGCGGGCGACGTCAAGGTCGCGGTCGGTACTCGGATTGGATGCCAGACCTTGGCTGGGGGCGCCAGAAGTCATTCGAAAACTGCCTCATGAGCGTGGCGCGACAGCCGCACCAACCCTCATGTTATGCGCCCCCCAAAGGGCAAATTCAATAACTCTCGCAATAACTTAATGCGAAAAGATGTCGTCCTCGGGCCAGCCGCCCAAATCTAGCGCGACCCGCTTCGGTAGAAACGCGAAGCACGATTGCGCGAGGCTCGTGCGGCCTTCGCGCGCCAACATGACATCGAGTTTTTCGCGGAGCCGATGCAGGTAGAGAACATCCTGCGCGGCATAGTTCTGTTGATCCTTAGAGAGCGTCTCCGCACCCCAATCCGATGACTGCTGTTCTTTTGACAAATCGACGCCGAGAAGTTCGCGGCACAGGTCCTTAAGACCATGACGGTCAGTATAGGTGCGCACCAGTTTCGACGCGATTTTCGTGCAGTACACATTGCCGGCGACGCGGCCGATATGGCGCTCGAGCATGGCAATGTCGAAGCGCCCGTAATGAAACAGCTTGAGGACGTCTTGATTCTCGATCAAGGCGCGCAGGTTCGGTGCGTCATAGGCTGCCGGATGGCGAAACTGAACCAGATGGCAGTCGCTGCCGTTTCCTGAAAGCTGGGCAAGGCACAGACGGTCGCGCACCAAGGATAGACCCGTGGTCTCGGTGTCGATGGCCACGGTGTCGCCCAGGTCGAGCCCGTCGGGCAGGTCGTTTTGGTGTAGATGAATATTCGGTCGGGACGCCATGACGGCCTCTTAGCTGGTCCGCGGCAATATCGCGGCGGCGTGGTGCCCAGGAGAAGACTCGAACTTCCACGGCCCGAAGGCCACTAGCACCTGAAGCTAGCGCGTCTACCAATTCCGCCACCTGGGCCCGAGGCGTGACTGGTAAAGAGTGACTGATAGCCGTGTCAAGCATCGGACCCGCTCATTGACCGATTCCTGGGCAGGGCTAAGATGCTCGGCCTTGGTAGCGGAGGAATTGATGTCCGAGCGACTCATCACCTTGATCGGTGGATCTGGCTTTATCGGCCGCCATTTGGTCCGCCGGTTGGCGGCCCAAGGGTACCGCATTCGCGTCGGCGTTCGCCGTCCGGAAAAGGCGAAGTTTCTGCAACCCCTCGGCGATGTCGGCCAAATCGTCCCAGTCCAGGTCAACGTTCGCGACGACACCACAGTCCTTGCCGCGGTTAGCGGCGCTTGGGGGGTCGTGAACCTCGTCGGCGTCTTGCGCAATAGCGGGCATCAGACCTTTAATGAAATTCACGCGGGAGGCCCTGGCCGGGTGGGTCGGCTCGCCCGGATGGCCGCTGTCGAGCGCCTCGTCCAAATATCTGCCTTGGGCGCCAGTGCAGAATCTGCGTCGAATTACGCACAGTCGAAAGCCGAAGGCGAGAACGCGTTGAAAGCGGAGTTTCCCAGCGCAACGATTATTCGGCCCAGTTTGGTGTTCGGCCCTGAAGATCAGTTCTTCAATCGGTTTGCGGCGATGGCTGCACTGTCGCCGTTCTTGCCTCTTTTCGGGGACTCGCTCTCCGGGGCCGACGCCGGTACCACGAAGTTTCAGCCGGTCTACGTCGGTGATGTCGCGGCCGCGATTGCGGAATGTCTCGCCGATGATGCGACTGCCGGGCAGACCTTCGAACTGGGCGGCCCGCGCGTTTACACCTTTCGTGAACTCATGGAGTTGGTGCTGGCTTATACCGGGCGGCGTCGGCTGCTTATGCCGGTCGCGTTCTCCGTGGCAAGCGTTGGAGCGGCGGTTCTCGAAATGATGCCACAAGCGCCGCTGACCCGGGATCAACTCAAGCTCCTTCGAATCGACAACGTTTGCGACGGGCTGCCGGGATTGGCTGAATTAGGTGTTTCGCCGACCCCGGTTGAAGCCGTTGTTCCAGAGTTTCTTGCCCGATTCCGCAAAGGCGGTCGAGCGGTCGAAGCTTAGGTCAGTCCGACCGCGCCAAAACCGTAAATCCAGACCAACAGGGTAATTCCCAGGACGACACGGTAGAGAGCAAAAGGGCCGAAGGTCGCCCGCCGCAGCCACGCCAGGAGCGCGGTGATGGCCAATAGCGCAAACCCGAAAGCAAGCACGCCGGCAATCGCGGCCTCGGTGATGTCGCCCACGACGGTCACTTTGGCGGCGTCGGAGGCGACCAGAACGCCGGCCGCCAGAATGGTCGGAATAGACAGCAGCATCGAAAAACGCGCCGCCTCGGGCCGCTCAAAACCGAGCATGCGCGAGGCTGTCATCGTGATCCCCGACCGGCTCGTCCCCGGGATAAGGGAGAGGATTTGCGCCACACCGATGATCAGCGCATGGCTCATGGTCATTTGGTCGAGCTTGCGCACCCTTAGAAACAGTCGATCGGCGATGTAGAGCAAGACGCCGAAGCCCAACGTGGTCCAGGCAATGATCTCTGGGTTGCGAAGTGCGTCCACGAGGTCGAGGGCGACCAACGCGCCGCCCGCTGCAACGACCGGGATCGTTCCGACCAGCAAGCGCATCAGAAGTCTTGTCGATTGGTCGTGGCGCCCGCGCGCAACTTTGAGAAGCCCGGAAAAAAGAGCCGCGACGTCCCGCCAAAAGTAGGCGACGACCGCAAGCAGCGTGCCGAGATGAACGGCCACGTCGACAAGCAATTGCTGGTCCGGCCACCCCACGACGGCTGGCACCAGGATCAAGTGGCCCGACGAACTGATGGGGAGAAACTCGGTAACGCCCTGGAC